>NZ_JBHMAA010000048.1:0-1344 GCF_042429745.1 Neorhizobium puerariae
CCGAAGCAGTTCATCCGGTTTGTGGGGGACCGTACGCTGTTCCAGGCGACGCTTTCGCGGGTAGCCGATCCGGCGCTGTACGAGGCGGCTGTGGTGATCACCAACGAGGAGTTCCGGTTCCTCGTGGCCGAGCAGGCGCGCGAGCTTGGCATCGGGCTGTCGGGCATCGTGCTGGAGCCGGTGGCGCGCAACACGGCGCCTGCGGTGGCAGCGGCTGCGGCCTACGTGGCCTCCCGCTTCGGCGAGGAGGCGGTGCTGCAGGTGCTGGCCTCCGACCACGAGATCGTCGCCGACGGCGCCTATGCGGAGGCGATCGGCATCGCCCACCGCACGGCGCTGTCGGGCCGGCTGGTGACCTTCGGCATCACGCCGACGGAACCGGCCACCGGCTACGGCTATATCGAGATCGGCGAGGCGCTGCCGACCGGCGCCCACGCGGTGCGGCGCTTCGTCGAGAAGCCGGCGCTGGCCGAGGCGGAGCGGATGCTGGCGGCCGGCGGGTTCGCCTGGAACTCCGGCATCTTCATGTTCACCGCCGGGCAGGTGCTGCAGGAGATGGCCGCCTTCGCCCCCGAGGTGGACAGGGCGGCGCGCGCGGCGGTGGCGAAGGCGTCCGGCGATCTCGACTTCACCCGCCTGGACGCGGCGGCGTTTTCGGCCAGCCCGGACATCTCGGTCGACTATGCGATCATGGAAAGGACCGCCAATGCGGCGGTGGTGCCGTCGTCGTTCACCTGGTCGGACCTGGGCAGCTGGGATGCGGTGTGGAAGCTCGGCGCCCGCGATGCGGCCGGCAACGTGGCCTCCGGCCGGGCGACGCTGGTGGACACGAAGAACTCGCTGGTGATGTCGCGCACCAGCCACCTTGCGGTGCAGGGGCTGGACGGGGTGGCGGTGATCGCCAGCGAGGACGCGGTGTATGTGGGCCGGCTGGACGACAGCCAGAACGTCGGGGCGCTGGTGCGGCATCTGGCGGCGGCGCAGGCGACGGCCGGGCTGACGCAGACGCATCCGACCGCCTACCGGCCGTGGGGCGGCTATACGTCGGTGCTGAACGGCGACCGGTTCCAGGTCAAGCGGCTGTTCGTGACGCCGGGCAAGAAGCTGTCGCTGCAGAAGCACCATCACCGCTCGGAACACTGGATCTGCGTGAAGGGCACCGCCGAGGTGACGGTCGGCGACACCGTGAGGACCCTGCGCGAGAACGAATCCGTCTACATCCCCCAGGGCGAGGTCCATCGCCTTGCAAACCCCGGAAAGATCACACTCGAAATGATCGAGGTCCAGACCGGATCATACCTCGGCGAAGACGACATCATCAGATTAACTGACGAATTCGGGAGA
>NZ_JBHMAA010000070.1:0-794 GCF_042429745.1 Neorhizobium puerariae
GAGGACGGCGCGCGCGAGGGGGCCGAGTTCGTCAGGGCGCATATCATCCGCGTCACCGAAAGGGCCTTCGACGATTTTGCCGCCGGCGGCACCGACGAGGCCGCCAACCGCCGGATGCTCGGCCTGTGATTTTTTTCTTCTCCCCGGCGGGGAGGCCGGGCTCGCGGCGCCACCGCAGGCCAATTTCTTCATGGAGAGATGATTATGACGATCGAGGGCAAGGACGGTGAGGAGCGGAGCGCGCGCATCCGGCTCGGCATGGTGGGGGGCGGGGCTGGCGCGTTCATCGGCGCGGTGCATCGCATGGCGGCGCGGCTGGACGACCAGTTCGACCTGGTTGCGGGGGCGCTCTCGTCGACGCCGGAAAAGGCGGCCGCCTCGGGCCGGGAGCTCGGGCTCGATCCGTCGCGCACCTATGGCAGCTACAGGGAGATGGCGATCCGCGAGGCCCGCCTGAAGGACGGCGTCGAAGCGGTTTCGATCGTCACGCCGAACCACGTTCACTACGATGCGGCGAAGGAATTCCTCAAGCGCGGCATCCACGTCATCTGCGACAAGCCGCTGACCTCCAATCTCGCCGACGCGAAGAAGCTGAAGGCGCTCGCCGACGAAAGCGAGGCGCTGTTCATCCTCACCCATAACTATACCGGCTACCCGATGGTGCGGCAGGCGCGCGCGATGGTTGCCGGCGGCGATCTCGGCAAGGTCCGCGTCGTGCAGGTGGAATATCCGCAGGACTGGCTGACGGAGGCCGTCGAGCAGACCGGCGCCAAGCAGGCGGTGTGGCGCACCGA
>NZ_JBHMAA010000059.1:0-2482 GCF_042429745.1 Neorhizobium puerariae
TGTCAATCGGCGCGGAATGTTGACGCCTTATCGGCGTCCAATATTCACCCCCCTGTAGACGATCAGCGCTTGGCCTGCCCGGCGCTGGCCGGGGTTGCAGAGGGTAGGCCAAGTGCGGGTGATGGGTATCTTCGGCTTTAGCTTTGAGAACGGTTCTTGAAGCGCCAGGACTCGTTTCCGGTTTCCACGATCTCGCAGTGATGGGTCAGGCGGTCGAGAAGAGCCGTCGTCATCTTTGCATCGCCGAACACCGACGGCCATTCGCCGAACGCAAGGTTCGTCGTGACAATGACCGAGGTGCGCTCGTAGAGCCTGCTGATAAGATGGAACAGGAGCTGACCTCCGGCCTGCGCGAACGGTAGATAGCCGAGTTCGTCGAGGATGATGAAGTCGAGGCGCGTGAGGTAGTCCGCCGTCCGCCCTTGCTTGCCGTTGCGCGTTTCTGTTTCCAACCGATTGACCAGATCGACAACGTTGAAGAAGCGGCCACGTGTGCTGTTGCGGATGAGAGCACGGGCAATCGCGATGGCCAGATGGCTCTTGCCGGTTCCCGTGCCGCCGACGAGGACGACGTTGCGCTGGTCAGCCACAAAGGTGCCGGTAGCCAGTTCTCGGACCAGGGGTTCATTCACGGGCGTGTCGGCAAAGTCGAAGTCGTCGATGTCCTTGGCGAGTGGCAGTTTGGCTATGCTGAGCTGGTAGCGAATGGAGCGTGCTTGCTTCTCGGCGATCTCCGACTGCAGGAGATCACCGACGATACGTGGCGGTTCGTGCTGGCGTTTGATGCCGTTTCCCATGACCTCGTCGTAGGCGCTGCGCATTCCGTAGAGCTTCAGCGTGCTCATCAGTTCGAGAACCTGCGTGCGTTCCATCAACTTGCCCTCCTGAGCCTGTCGTAACGGGCGCAGTCGGCGACCGGCTCATGGGCAAGCCGAAGCGCATCCGGGATTTGAAGGGTTGCCGCCGGAGCCGGATCGCGGCTTCGCGCCAGAATATTGATGATAACCGAGGCCGAGCAGACGCCGTGATCGAGCGCTTCCTGGCAGGCAGCCTCAACGGCTGCGAGACCATCGGCGGGAACGCATCCGAGTATGGTGACCATCTGTCGATCACCGTCATCAACGCTCTTCAACCTCTTGCGGACCTTCTCCATCGCGGCTGGCAAAACCCATTCCCGGAAGGGAGCACCGTTGCGCAAGGCACCGGGTTTGCGAGCGAGGACAGGAACATAGTGCCAGGGATCATAGACGGTCTCGCCACGGCCGAAGCTGCGCTGATGTTCCGCGACCGTCACACCATCCTGCTTGATGACGATCCGGTCCGCATAGGCATGAACCTCGACAGGTCGGCCGACGGCGGTCGATAGAACCGAGTATTTGTTGTTGTCGAAACGGACGGTGCAGGTCTTCGAGACCGAAGCTGGAACGCAGTGGAAGCCATCGAACGGCCCGGCATAGCGCACGAGGCAGCCGCGTTCGGCCTCGAACATCTGCCAGATCGTCTGTGCCGTCTGTTCGGGATGACTATGGGCCTTGGCATAGGCAACGCATTTGTCGAGCAGCCAGACATTGAGTTCCTCCAGGCTTTTGACCCTGAGGCGCGGCGTGAAGAACCGCTCGCGCACAAGGCCGACCTGGTTCTCGACCTGTCCTTTCTCCCAGCCGGATGCTGGCGTGCAGGCTACCGGATGGACGAGATAATGGCTGCACATCTGCAGGAAACGGCGATTGTAGAGCCGTTCCTTGCCGATAAAGACAGCTTCCACCGCCGTCTTCATGTTGTCGTAGATGCCGCGCGTGCAGGTTCCACGGAAGAAGTCGAAGGCCCTGTCGTGGGCGTCGAAGACCATCTCCTGGCTCTCACGCATATAGGCCCGCGCGAACATCATCCGGCTGTGGCAGAGCCGGACATGGGCAACCTTCACCGTCGTCGTCACGCCCTGGATCAGGACGATCTCATGGCTCCAGTCGAACTGATAGGCCTCACCGGGCGCATAATAGAGCGGCACGTAGGCCTCGGCCAATACAGCCCCTCGATCCTTCGACCATCCCTTCGCATAGCGCCGGATCGCATCATAGCTGCCGTCATAACCCAGCGCCCGAAGCTCTTCGTAAATCCGGATCAGCGTCAGCCGCTCGCGAGAAGGCTTGCCTTCGTTCGCGGCTAGGAAGCGCTCGATCTCAGCCTTCCAGGCCCCGGTCTTCGGAAGCGGCTGCCGTTCGCGCTCATAGGAAAAGTCAGTCTCATCAGATCGCAGTATCTTGCGGACCGTGTTGCGGGAAACATGCAGCTCCCGGACGATCCTTTTTACCGACCAACCCTGCACATGGAAGGCTCGACGAACACGCGCAATCGTATCCACTCGCTTCAACTCCCCCTCCATCCGCCAGCAAAAGACGGATGGTCAGACGAAACAGGTGGGGGGTCAAAATTGGACGCCGGTCACCCCGCCAGAGGGGTCAATATTCCACGCCGAAACACA
>NZ_JBHMAA010000078.1:0-2500 GCF_042429745.1 Neorhizobium puerariae
TTTGTCACGGCGGCATCACAGCGTATCTGTGATGCCCACTTCCGAGCAAATTGCCGAAGGCGATTTGTCTCGTGTTCCCATGGCACCAGATCGGTCCGTGCCTTGGTTCTGTCAGGGACGCACCGAGGCTTTGTCCCGCATTATTCTGCAAAGCAGGAAAGGCCGCATTGCGGCCCTTTGGGTCGGCCAGGGGCCGTTAGGTTTCGTATCGAGAAGACTGAGTTCCGTTTTGCACGGCATTGCCTTTAATAGACCTGGCAGCGACCTACTCTCCCGCATCTTAAGATGAAGTACCATTGGCGCAGGGGTGTTTCACGGCCGTGTTCGGAATGGGAACGGGTGCAGCCACCCCGCCATGACCACCAGGTCAACTAAGGGCAATGTGCCGATTTTCTGGATCGGCAAGTTGAGAAGCTGGTTCACTCCGACGGTTGTTGGTGGATCGTCGGTGGTGATTGGTCTTTTTGAACACGTCAATGGAGCCTTCCGTACCGCATCGGTGCGTTCGGCACCCATACAGGCCAGAGGCCGTCGCGCCCCGGTTTTTGCTTTCAAGCAAAATACCGTATGCGCGGGCCGTCCGCAGGCAGCAAACCAAAGGTTCGCGTACGCCGTCAGGACAGAAGTCAATGCATCATCGAGCAACGCTCGATGAGCATGAACAATGAGAACGATCAAGCCGATCGGGCTATTAGTACCGGTAAGCTTCATGCATTGCTGCACGTCCACACCCGGCCTATCAACGTGGTCGTCTTCCACGGCCCTGATAGGGAACACTCGTTTTCAGGGGGGTTTCCCGCTTAGATGCCTTCAGCGGTTATCCCGTCCATATATAGCTACCCTGCTATGCCGCTGGCGCGACAACAGGTCCACCAGAGATATGTCCATCCCGGTCCTCTCGTACTAGGGACAGATCCTGTCAATATTCCTGCACCCACGGCAGATAGGGACCGAACTGTCTCACGACGTTCTGAACCCAGCTCACGTACCGCTTTAATTGGCGAACAGCCAAACCCTTGGGACCTGCTCCAGCCCCAGGATGCGATGAGCCGACATCGAGGTGCCAAACAACCCCGTCGATATGGACTCTTGGGGGTCATCAGCCTGTTATCCCCGGCGTACCTTTTATCCGTTGAGCGATGGCCCTTCCACGCGGGACCACCGGATCACTATGACCGACTTTCGTCTCTGCTCGACTTGTCAGTCTCGCAGTCAGGCGGGCTTATGCCATTGCACTCGACGACCGATTTCCGACCGGTCTGAGCCCACCATCGCGCGCCTCCGTTACTCTTTCGGAGGCGACCGCCCCAGTCAAACTACCCACCATACACTGTCCCGGACCCGGATGACGGGCCGCGGTTAGACATCCATGACGATAAGGGTGGTATTTCAAGGGTGGCTCCACGAAGACTGGCGTCCCCGCTTCAAAGCCTACCACCTATCCTACACATGCCGACACGAATGCCAGTGTAAAGCTATAGTAAAGGTGCACGGGGTCTTTCCGTCTAACCGCAGGAACCCCGCATCTTCACGGGGAATTCAATTTCACTGAGTCTATGTTGGAGACAGCGGGGAAGTCGTTACGCCATTCGTGCAGGTCGGAACTTACCCGACAAGGAATTTCGCTACCTTAGGACCGTTATAGTTACGGCCGCCGTTTACTGGGGCTTCGATTCAGAGCTTGCACCCCTCCTCTTAACCTTCCAGCACCGGGCAGGCGTCAGACCCTATACGTCGTCTTTAGACTTCGCAGAGCCCTGTGTTTTTGATAAACAGTCGCTACCCCCTGGTCTGTGCCACCCCAAAATACTTGCGTAAATTGGGGTCACGCTTCTTCCGAAGTTACGCGTGCAATTTGCCGAGTTCCTTCAACATAGTTCTCTCAAGCGCCTTGGTATGCTCTACCTGACCACCTGTGTCGGTTTCGGGTACGGTCTATAAGGCGGGGCTATTTCCTGGAACCGCGTCCCTGCCCACTCAATCCAATAAGAGTGAACAAGCTAAGCGATCCGTCACCACCGCCAGGCCCACGAATATTAACGTGGTTCCCATCGACTACGCATGTCTGCCTCGTCTTAGGGGCCGGCTAACCCTGCTCAGATTAACTTTAAGCAGGAACCCTTGGTCTTTCGGCGAGAGGGTCTCTCACCCTCTTTGTCGTTACTCATGTCAACATTCGCACTTCCGATATCTCCAGCAGCCCTCACGGGTCCGCCTTCTCAGACTTACGGAACGCTCCGCTACCCCTACGTCTTCGTTAGAAGATCGTAAGCCTCAGCTTCGGTGCATGGCTTCAGCCCCGTTACATTTTCGGCGCAAAGACCCTTATTTAGACCAGTGAGCTGTTACGCTTTCTTTAAATGATGGCTGCTTCTAAGCCAACATCCTGGTTGTTTTGGGATCCTCACATCCTTTCCCACTTAGCCATGACTTGGGGACCTTAGCTGGAGGTCAGGGTTGTTGCCCTCTTCACGACGGACGTTAGCACCCGCCGTGTGTC
>NZ_JBHMAA010000012.1:0-65147 GCF_042429745.1 Neorhizobium puerariae
ATACGCTGTGATGCCGCCGTGACAAAACCCAAAGGGTTTTGCACTTGGCGCGGGGTGGAGCAGCCCGGTAGCTCGTCAGGCTCATAACCTGAAGGCCGCAGGTTCAAATCCTGCCCCCGCAACCAAGAAATTCGAATGAAATCAAATAGCTCTGGGTCATCCCGGAGCTATTTTTTTGCCCAAAATCCTCTAGCACAATTCTAGCACAAAACCCGGCGTCGATTTGACCGGTTCTTGTTCCCGTGATTCCCTGTTCCCATATCGAACACGGAAAACAAGCAGGGGGGCCGGTATGGCGAGCCACGAAATCCTCGGGGGAAAGGTCAATGTCTACCGGCGCGGGGGGCTGACGTGGCATTGCTCGGCAACTGTCAAAGGCCGCCAGTTCCGTACCAGTACCAAGGAAACGGGTTTGGAGCAGGCGAAGGTGATTGCCGAAGAATGGTATCTCGGGCTGCGCGGCAAGGCGGCGGCGGCGGGGGATATTGAAGTCGGCCGCCTCGATCCGCTTCTCGCCCGAATCTCCCTTGTAGCGAATCGTAAAGCTGCCGGACCCCCGGTTGCGATCAAGACTGACATCCAAAATAGCGATGCGGGCATGCACCCGCTCACACTGCTTATCTTGCCTTTCGTCAAGAATTTTGATCTTCATGAGTCAGCTGTGGAACAAGGTGGCCGTTCATTGCCCAAAGACTTTCGTTTGGCATTTATCGCGGGACTGGCTTTTGTCCTTTCGCAGGGATTTGCACCAGCGCAGGCGGAAGGGCCGGCCTCTCGAATCTTGCGTGATGGATTCGATGGCGCCGACTTTGCGGAGGCGGGTGGCCTGTATTACCGGGAAAACGACGAGCAAGCCGCGGGCACGGCTGAGTTTCAAAGCGGCGTCAAGCGCAACGGGGCCGGTTCCCTGAAACTGACCGTCCGTTCGCTGTGCCCGATCGAGGATTCCGGCTGCAGCGAGCGTGCGGAAATCTGGGAAAGGACGCCATTACGCGTCCCATACGATACCGCGGTCTGGTATGGTTTCGCGGTCAAGTTTGCGGACCCCATCCCGGCCGATGACCACCGTTATCTGATCGCCCAGTGGAAGAGGGAAATCGGACCGGATGCGCAGGGTGACTTCAGCCCGTATCTGGGCTTCCGGTTCAGTGGCGGCAAACTCTTCGTAACCGTTGAAACGAATTACCATGAGGGACTTTCGAGTTCGCCGCAGAACGGCGCATGTCCCGATGGCGCGGTACCCGCATGGCTCCGGCCGGAAACAAACCAGATCCGCGCACTCGTGGTACGGCCTGACGGCTGGTCGGCGGTCGACGCGGAACGGTTTACAAGCTGTACCGACAAGATCGTGGTCACCAACCGGGGTAACGCCCTGCCGGATGTCGCCTCGGGCTGGATTTACTTCGGTGTTCTCTCCAAGCCAGGGCCGGATGGCACAGGCCATATCGAGATATTTGCCAACGGCAAATGGATCGTATCCGTAAAGGGTGCGATCGGCCATTCCGATGCTGGCCTCGGCGAGAACCAGTATTTCAAATTCGGGCCGTATCGTGACGGCGCTCCCGGTCTCTGGTCGCTATATTATGATGATTTCGTGCGCTCGCCGAATTGCGAGGACGTCCTGGAGCAAAAGGAACAGTGCCGGATGATCGACCCTTGATGGTCTGTAAAATCATCGTCCCTACTTTTTCGACGCTTCCTGAAAATCCCGATCAACGTGATGAGAAAACTCACTGCCTGATGCTGCCGACACTCCTGCGAGCGATCGTATTGATCTCCGTGGAGGGTGCCGGAGCGGGGCGGTGACAAACTGTTCGGCTGTAAACACGCGAAAGAGAACATAGGTGATTAGCCGGCTTCGGTTGATCGGCCTATTCAGTGGGCGTCGATTCTCCGTAGATCGACTTGGATTGACGTGAGGTCCGGCTTCCGTGGAAATGACGATGATTCCGCCTGTCAGGCTCGAAGCTCCGGGGTGGTTCCTGACTATATGCTGCATTGGACGGCTGCGTTTTCTTTCGAGGGCCGGAGCATGTTGCCCGAGGACGGGGCGGTTGCGAAAAGGCAACGGGTTGAAAAACAGGAACTCAAAATATGTTGCATGGAGCGCTCCGCCTGTGAATTCCATTGATGCGGCAGTGAGGCTCGCATACTGTGGCCGGATGGAGGAATTCGGGATGGGCGGCCGGCCACAGGTGCAGGAACGGAGTTTTGTCGCAGATGGTTGAACTGCGCATCAACGCTCCCAACATCTAGAGCTTAATTTTCACATCACTCACCTTTGAATCGTGCGTCCCCAATGAGGGGGTTGATGCACCAGCGATGAAATAATGGACAAGAGCCTCCTTCGTTACATCTGGAATCATACGCGACCGCAGCAGATCTGGATTCTGACGATCGTGCTGTTTTCCATGGTCCCCTATTTCCTATCGCTCGATCTGCCCAAGCAGATCATCAATGGTCCCATTCAGGGGGCAGGGTTCGAGTCTGCCAATTCGACGCAACCCTTTATGGAATTCAACATCTATCTGCCGTTTCTGGGGTCGGTGTATTCCTTTGAGGGCTTCCAGCTTGGGCGAATGCAGTCGCTTGTCGGCTTGAGCGCTGCATTCCTCTCCCTGGTCATCGTGAACAATTTTTTCAAATATTACATCAACACCTACAAGGGGAGGCTTGGCGAACGGCTGCTCCGCCGCATCCGCTATGAGCTTTTCGACAGGGTGCTGCGTTTCCCGCCACGCCGCATAAAGAGCGTCCACGGCGCCGAGATCGCCAGCATGATCAAGGACGAGGTGGAGCCGTTTGGCGGTTTCACGGGCGATGCCTTCGTCCAGCCGGCCATGCTGGGCGGCCAGGCTCTGGCGGCCATGTTGTTCATATTGCTCCAGAGCTTTTGGCTTGGCCTGGTCGCCGCGGTCATGGTGCTCGTGCAGGGGATCGTCATTCCCAAGATGCGCCGCCGCCTGATCGAGCTCGGCCGCCAGCGGCAGATCACCGCGCGGCACCTCGCGGGCAAGGTAAGCGAGGTGGTGGAGGGTATCGGCACCGTTCACGCCTACGATACCTCGAACTACGAGCGTGCGGATGTGGCCAATCGGCTCGGCCAGATCTTCAAGATCCGCTACGACATCTACCAATGGAAGTTCCTGGTCAAATTCCTGAACAACTTCCTTGCGCAGCTGACCCCCTTCTTCTTCTATCTGATCGGCGGTTATTTCGCATTGCGAGGCACCCTGGATGTCGGTCAGCTCGTGGCCGTCATCAACGCCTACAAGGACCTCCCGGGTCCGCTCAAGGAACTGATCGACTGGGATCAGGCCCGCCAGGACGTACAGGTGAAATACGAGCAGGTGCGGGATCATTTCGAATTCGACGACCTCATCGATCCGGCGACCCATGCGCTTTCGCCCGCAGTGCAAGCCTATGATGGCGAGCAGCTCTCCGCGATCAACCTCGTCGTCGAGGACGAAAGCGGCGCCAGGGTGTTGAATGGAACATCGATCCGGTTCGCGCATGGCGAAACCGTCGCCATGGCCGATAACCTCGGCCGCGGTGCCGAGGCTTTGGCGGAGGCTTTCGGCCGGCAGGTCTGGCCCGAGTCAGGCAAGATATGCCTGGGCGACCAGAGCATTCTCGAACTGCCGGAATCGGTGGCGGGAAGGCTGCTTTCCTATGTGTCCGCAGATAGCTATTTCTTCCATGGAAGCCTTAAGGATAACCTTCTCTATGGCCTGAAACATGCGCCTGTGGAGGAAGCCCAGTACGAGGGAGATGCCGCAAGCCAGCGGCGTTGGGAAATCCGCGAAGCGCAATTGGCTTCCAATCCGGATTTCGACGTCCGGGCAGGCTGGATCGATCACCGTACGACCTCGATCAGCAACGGAGACGGGGGAGATATAAAAGGCTCGCTCCTGGCGGCTCTCGATACGGTGCAGCTGACCGAAGACGTGCTGGAATTTGCTTTGCATTCGAGGCTGGACGTGCAGTCCAACCCCCAGCTACTGGCCGATGTCGTCGCGATGCGCCATGCGCTTCATGACGAGATACGCCGCACCGGACGTTCCAGCCTGATCATTCCGTTCGAACCCGATGCTTACAACAAGGAAGCGACAGTGGGCGAGAACCTGCTGTTCGGTAAAACCCTACAGCCGCTCGGCAGGGAAAGTGCCCTGCTTGAAAGCGACCATTTCTATCTCGCGCTGGAGAAGGTGGGGCTTCTCAGGCCGTTTGTGGACACCGGCCTCACCATTGCCCGCAACCTGGTGGAAATCTTCTCCGGCCTGCCGGCGGATCACCCCTTCTTTAATCAGGTGCCGTTCCTGACCGCCGACGATATCGCCTATTACCAGCAGCTCCTGCAGAAGCTGGGGACTCGCCTCTCCGACGTTCTCTCCACGGAAGAACAGCGCGCCCTGGTGCGTCTGACGCTCGAATATATCGAGCCGCGCTACCGCCTTGGCGTTCTGCGCGACGATCTGCGGGAAAAGATCGTCGGTGCACGCGAAATGTTCTTCACGGAATTGCCTGACCATCTCCGAAGCCTGATCGAGCACTATGACGCCGATGCCTATATGTCGTATGCGACCCTCGGGGAGAATGTCCTGTTCGGAAAGATCTCCAATCGCAATGTCGATGCGCCGTCGGAAATTCGAGCCATCGCGGCGAAGGTTTCGCGGGAACGGGGCTTCTATCATCAACTCTTGCGTGTCGGGCTGGACTTCGATATGGGGGCCGGCGGCCGGCGGCTGACGTTGATCCAGCGGCAGAAACTCAACCTGGCGCGTGCGCTGATCCGCCGGTCGGATTTCTATATACTCAACAAGCCGCTGCCCGGCCTGGAAAGGCGCTTGCAGGAGGAGATCGTGACAGATGTCCTGACCTATCTGCGCCAGCAGGAAAATAATCCGACAATCGTATGGGTTCTGTCGAACATTTCCCTCTCCAGGCTGTTTGGGAGAGTGGTTATGTTTGACAATGGCGAGATTGTGGAAGATGGTTTGTACGAGACACTTCGAGAAGAAAGTGGTATATTCAAGGCACTGGTAGCCTGATAGCATCCGATTGGTGGCGGCGATGTTGCTATGTGAGGAAGTGCAGTTACTGAAGAAGTTGCCCTATTTTGCAGATATCGATCCCTGCAAATTGAAACTTCTTGCTTTCGCGTCCGAGCGCGTCAGCTACGAGCCTGGGCAGAAGCTGTTTAAGCAGGGCGACGGCGGCGATTCCGCTTACGTCATCCTCAGCGGTACGGTGGAAACCGTGCTTGAAACGTCCGGCGGGCAAACGAAAATTCGTGAAAACGGCGTTAATTCCGTCGTCGGTGAGATTTGCCTCCTTTGCGAAGGCGAGCGCACCAACACGGCGAAGGCCGTCACGCAGGTCGAGGCCCTGAAGATCAACAAGGATTGCTTCTCGCGGATCATTCACGACAGTCCCGACATGACGATGCGGGTCACCCGCACGCTTGCGGAACGTCTGCGCAACACGACCCGGGAGCTTGATACCGTAAAGGCGCATCAGCCCGCTTAAAGACCTCTTCCGGTGAAAGAGGCTTACGGAAGCTGGCGGTTGTCTTAGGTGCGACTGTAAAAATAATAACGCCCTTCTTCCACTGAAGGCAGTCGCGGGAGCTGGTGAAGATGAGGATGGTCGAGCGGGAGTCCGCTGACCGCGATTCCGCCGTGAGCCAGCATTCCAGCCAGCAATTCCGGCAGCCAGGTGACGATAATCGCATCCTTCTCGGGATAGCCGGTGCCAATATCCGCGTGCGCCAGTGCCGCGCCGGTACCGATGAAGGCGGTTGCCGTTTCTCGGATTTCGCCCATCACGAAATCTTCCGGTCCCGGCAGAACCGTTCGATGTGCGCCGAGATGACGATCGAATGCGACAATCCGCCGCATAGGAAATAATTCCCGGAGATGACTGTAGCTGCGGCCATTGCCCAGGCCGACCTCGAGCACGGCCCCTTCCGCAGGCAGCAGGTCGTTGGCCTGGATATGGTTGAGGATATCGCGTTGCGCGATCATGCGGCTGATGAAAATGTCCAGACGGCTCATTCCTGTCCCTCTTGGCTCGCCCCTTGGGAAGCGCAGCGACGGCATCGTGCTTTCAAGCGGCAACGACATGCATGAAACAACATTCTAAAGCCTGTCGCGTGAATCTCTTTTCACGCGACAGGCTTCAGGCCTTGACGATTGCAGCAGACTCGATCTTGCGGCGTGCGAAGATGTTCCGGGTGTCGATGACGAGCGCCGACCATTCGGCAAGCGCGGTATAGTCCACGATATCATGATCGGTTGCGATGACCACGGCATCGAAGGAACGGATCGTCCGTTCATCCCACTCCACCGATCTCCGGCCGCGAAGGGCCGCATGTTCCCGGGTTGCCGGAATCTCGGCGATGTAGGGATCGTAATACGATACCTTTCCGCCTCGCGCTTCGATCAGTTCGATCAGGCGAAGCGACGGGCTTTCGCGGATGTCCGGAACGTTCTTCTTGTAGGCGAGCCCGATGATCAGGACGTTCGACCGGCTGAGCGCCTTCCCCGACCGGATGTCGAGCGCTTCGGCGAGCCTGCCGACCACATGGCGGGGCATGGCGGTGTTGATCTCGCCGGCAAGCTCGATGAAACGCGTCGGCTGTTCGAATTCGCGTGATTTCCAGGTGAGATAGAACGGATCGATCGGGATGCAATGCCCCCCGAGGCCGGGACCCGGGTAGAAGGGCATGAAGCCGAAGGGTTTTGTCTTCGCGGCCTCGATCACTTCCCAGATATCGATTCCCATCGCGCCGTAAACGAGCTTCAGTTCGTTCACGAGCGCGATGTTGACGGCCCTGAAGATATTCTCGGTAAGCTTCACCGCTTCGGCCGTTGCATTGCTGGAGACAGGCACGACGGCGCTGACGATCGAGCCATAGAAGGCAGCCATCAGCTTGCCGGCGTCGCTGCCATCGCCCGATACCACCTTGGGAATGGTTGCCGTCTGGAAATCCCGATTGCCCGGGTCCTCGCGTTCCGGCGAATAGCCAAGGAAGAAATCCGCGCCGCTCTTCAGGCCCGTTTCTTCCAGAATGGGCTTGACGATCTCATCCGTCGTGCCGGGATAGGTGGTCGATTCCAGGACGATGAGCTGGCCGGGCCGCAGCGTGGCGGCGATGGCGCGCGCGGTCTTCTCGACGAAAGAAAGGTCGGGGTCCCGGTTGGCGGTCAGCGGTGTCGGCACGCAGATCGCAACGATATCGTACGCGCCAAGGCGGTCGAAATCGCACGTTGCGGAAAAGCGTCCGGCATTGCACTCCGCAGCCAGCATGTCGCTCGGAACGGCCTCGATATAGCTGCGGTTTTCCTCGATCGCGACGATCTTGTCCGGATCGATATCGAAGCCCATCACCTTAAAACCGGCGCGGGAGAATGCGATCGCGAGCGGCAGCCCGACATACCCGAGCCCGATCACGCCCGCTTTTGCCGTCTTCGCATCGATAGCGGCGAGGAGCCTGGAAGAATGTGTGGTGTCGAGCATTCGGCATTGGCTCCGCAGCATCGGGGAAAGGCCGACAGTTGAGAGAGAAGTCTCAATGTGTCAAGTGTGACCGAAAGGCCGGTCAGTGACTTAAGTTTGGTCCTGGCCTGATACAAGCCTCCGCCCGCCTCTACACGCATTCGTCATCGCCGCCATGAAAATCGCTTTCTATTCGCCCCTGAAACCTCCCACGCATCCCGTCCCTTCGGGGGATCGTTTGATGGCGCGCCTGCTCATCCAGGCATTGGGCATGGCCGGCCACGATGTCGAGATCGTCTCGGAATTCCGCTCCTTCATGCCGGTTGCCGGCATGTCCGAATTCGCCGGCCGGCAGCAGGCTGCGGAAAGGGAGATCGCGCGACTGGAGGAGGAATGGGCTTCTCGCGGAAAACCTGATCTGTGGTTCTGCTACCATCCCTACTACAAGGCGCCTGATCTGCTTGGTCCCGCTCTCTGCCGGCATTTCGGCCTGCCTTACGTGACCGCCGAGGCTTCCTATTCGTCGCGGCGCAACCAGGGCGCCTGGGCTTCCAGCCAGGCGGAGATGTTGAAGGCGGTCGAAATGGCGGCCGTGAATCTCTGTTTCACCGATCGGGACGAGCGCGGCCTGCGCGCCGCCGCCCCTCGCGCCCGGTTCGAACGCCTGTCGGCATTCATCGATGCGACCGCATTTCTGGCGCGTGAGCCGAAGCCCTGCCCTTTCCGCCTGATCACGGTCGCCATGATGCGAGCGGGAGACAAGCTCAGCAGCTATAAGGCGCTTGCTGAAGGACTTGGCCTTCTCCGCGAGCGGCCCTGGATGCTGGACGTGGTCGGAGACGGTCCGGGGCGAGAGGAGGTGGAAATGGCCTTCCGGCAGATCGCGCCGGATCGGGTTCGCTGGCATGGGGTCAAAAACCCCGACGAAATTGCGGACCTCCTTTCGGCCGCTTCACTCTATGTCTGGCCCGGCCATGGCGAGGCCTATGGTCTCGCCTATCTGGAAGCCCAGGCGGCGGGGTTGCCGGTCGTGGCCGAGGAGGTCGCGGGCGTTCCGGAAGTCGTGGTCCATGGACGCACCGGCCTGCTGACCCCTCCCGGCGATGTGGGGGCCTATGCATCGGCGATCGACCGTCTGCTGCGTTCGGAACAGGAAAGGCAGGCGATGGCGACCGAGGCACGTCGGTTCGCGGGCAGCGAACGGTCGATCGAACGAGCCGTCTCCCGACTGCAGGATATTCTCACGAGATATATCGGAACTTCCTCATGACCAGCGATCTTCTTGCCCGGGCTCTTGACCACGCCGCCGAACGCGGCCGGCCGATCACATTCTGGCTGCGGGACGACGATGCCGTCGAGCCGACCGATTCGCTTGACCGGTTGCTCGGGCTTGCGGCCGACAACGACATTCCCGTCACGCTCGCGGTGATCCCGGCGGATGCCGGAGAGCGCCTCGCGCAAAGACTTGAGGATGCGCCGCAGGCGACCGTGGCGGTCCATGGCTGGAGCCATCGGAACCATGCCCCCGGCGGGGAGAGGAAACAGGAGCTCGGGTTGCACCGGGGTTCCGCCGTGGTTCTCGCGGAGATCGGGGAGGGCCGGGAACGCTTGAGGCGGTTGTTCGGAGAGCGCGCCTTTCCCATGCTCGTGCCGCCCTGGAACCGCATCCACGAGGATCTGCTGCCGGCATTGCCGCCTCTCGGCATCCAGGCGCTTTCGATCTTCGGGAGGGAAAACAGGGACATCCCGCTCCCTCTCCTGAATACCCATGTCGACATCATCGATTGGCGCGGCGCCAGAAATGGCCGGCCGGCGGACGTCCTGTTTGCGGAAATCCTCCTGAGGATGGAGGCGTTGACGGCGCATCCTCTCGATACGGTCGGCATCCTGAGCCACCATCTGGTGCATGACGCAGCCGCATGGTCCTTTCTGGAAGCCCTGTTCCGGTTGACCCGGGAGCATCCGGGATGCCGGTGGATGCGAAGCGAAAGGATACTCGGCGCCTGACTCCTACTTCGATGCGCCGCACTTGCCTGCCGCCTACCAGGGCTTCCAGGCGATCAGCAGGCCAGATGCGGTGCTTTCGGCCTTCGACGCCAGGTGTTTCAGGTTGTCCGGGGCTGCGGTGGCGGGAGCGCTTGCGGCGACGAAATCGGCAGGTGCGAGATTTATCGCCGTCGCGCGGGCGGCGACGGTGAAAAGCAGCGGCCCCGTCGTCCACCAGGCCGGGGCGCCCGGCAGCTCGGCATGGATATCCGGCATTGCCCCGACCATTTTCGCAAATATGGGATGGGCAGGCGGTGCGGCGATGAAGGAATTCGCCAGAAGGGTGGTTCCGGCACCCGTATTGCGCGGAATATTCTCGGCGAAGGCGCCGAGCCCCGTCAGCGGCAGCACGTCGTGAAAGCTCGCATCGCGCCGGGCCGGGAACCAATCGCAGTCGAGATAGATGCCGCCGGCCTGGCCGAGGATCAGGTAGCGCGCGACATCCACGGCGCCCGGATAGTCGCCGGCGTCCAGCATCGCGTTGAAGACTGCATTCTCATAGACGCCGGCGGCGCGGAGATCGTCTTCCTGCCACAGACGATGCCGGTAGCCGTGGGCGTCGGCATGCGCCTTCCATGCTTCTATCGTCACCGGCGCGGGTTTCGTCCCGATCCAGATCTGATGGATCACGCGCGGAACCGGCGCGGTCATTGCCGCGGCCATCCTGCGGCGTTCATCGGCGTTGAAAGCGACATGTCGCGCGATGGTCCCGGGTGGCGGTACGAGATGATATTGATAGGCGATCTTCCGGATCAGGTCGGCTTCGGATTTCGCAAGCTTCAGCAGGGTGGACTGGAGGCGTCTCGGCAGTCCCAGCGAGGTCCTTGAGCCGAGGACCGCTCCGATCGCGGCCGCTTCATCCATCATCGGTTCGAGGATCGCCCGCGCCTCGTCAAAACGCTTGTTCCCGATCAGATTCTCGGCAGCGCGCAGAACGTTTTTGTATCTTTCGCTCGTTTTCATCAAAGACCCTGAAAATCATGGATATACGGAATGGACGATGTCCGTTCTTATGCGCTACGATGCTTGCCGTACCCCGTCAACCGTACGCCGCTGCCGTGCTCCCATGAGGCCATGTCCATAGTTTCGCCTTCGTTCGATGAACCGGTCAGCCGGAGAGCCTATGCCTTCTTCAGGGAAGTGCGGTGCGGCGGCCGATCCTTTTCCAGGCGAGAAACCCTGACATCGGTTCGAGTGACGAAAAGGCGGGCGGCATGACATCCGCTCCCGACCTCCTGAGAATTGAGAACCTCTCAGTCAGTTTTCCGATTTATGGAGGTCGGATCGACGCGGTCAAGAACCTCAGCATGCGGATTCGTCCTGGCAAGGTCACGGCGCTCGTGGGTGAGTCCGGTTCCGGCAAGTCGGTCATCGGCCGGACCATCGTGGGAATAGAAAGCCCCGTCGCTTCGATCGGGGGGCGGATACTTTTCAACGATCCGGCGTTCGGCGGCGGGCCGATCGATCTCCTCGGCCTGCCACGCGACGGGCGCCAGATCCGCCATATCCGCGGAAACCGTATCGGCATGATCTTTCAGGAGCCGATGACGTCCTTCTCGCCGCTCCATACGGTCGGCAACCAGATCGAGGAAGCATTGCGCATCCATGACGTTTCGTCCGTCAGGGATCAGCATGAGCGGATCGACGAGATGCTTTCCGTCGTCGGCTTCAAGGACCCGGCGAAAGTGCGCCGGATGTATCCTTTCGAATTGTCCGGGGGGATGCGGCAGCGCGCCATGATCGCCTCCGCCTTGATCTGTCGCCCGGCCCTGCTGATCGCCGACGAACCCACGACGGCTCTGGATGTTACGATCCAGGCGCAGATACTGAAGCTGCTGCGCGACCTGCAGGATCGTTTCCAGATGGCGATGCTGCTGATCACCCACGATCTTGGCATCGTCACCAATCTCGCGGACGAGGTCGTGGTCGCCTATCGCGGCGAGATCATGGAAGCGGGAACCGTCGATGACATATTCCGCCGTCCGGTCCATCCTTATCCGAAGGGCCTGATGGCCGCCGTCCCGCATTTCGACATGCCGCCCGGCGAGCGCCTGAAGCCCTTGCGGGAGATCCGGATCGACAGCTCGGAACTGCTCGGCAAGCGCAAGGAGCAGAGGGCGTCCTCCGGCCCCGGGATCATCCTGTCCGTGCGTCAGGTCAGCAAATCCTTCACCACCAGGAATTCCGGGTTTTTCGGGGCGGGCGGCCATGCGCGCACTTTGGCCGTGAACGATGTGAGTTTCGACATTCGTCGGGGGGAAAGCCTTGGCCTTGTCGGGGAAAGCGGTTGCGGCAAGACGACGCTCAGCAAGATCCTGATGCGCGGCCTGAGCGCCGATCAGGGCACGGTAACCTTCAATACCGAGGGCCGTTCCTTCGATGTGCTGACGGCGAAGGGAAACGATCTCGAAGTGCTGCGGCAGAAGATCCAGATGGTTTTTCAGGACCCGATCTCGTCGCTGTCGCCGCGCATGACCGTCCGGAGCATCATTGGCGAAGGGCTCGAAATCCACGATCGCGGTAGCCGGAGCGACAGGCTGGCCGCGGTGCGCCGGCTCGTCCACACCATGGGGCTCGATGACGGCGCGCTTACGCGTTATCCCCACAGCTTCTCCGGCGGTCAGCGCCAGCGCATCGGCATCGCGAGGGCGCTGGCGCTCGGTCCCGAACTCCTGATCTGCGACGAGCCGGTCTCCGCCCTCGACGTTTCGGTCCAGGCCCAGATTCTCAATCTGCTGAAGGATCTCAAGAAGGATCTCGGCCTCACCTACCTTTTCATTTCGCACAATCTTGCGGTGGTGAACTACATGGCCGACCGGGTGGCGGTCATGTATGCGGGGCGTATCGTCGAGATCGGCCCCTGCGAGGTGATCCTGAGGGACCCGATTCATCCCTATACGCGCAAACTCATAGCGGCCATTCCCGTGCCCGATCTCGATCATCCGCTCGACTTCTCCTCCCTCGGCATCAGGAAGACGGCTGGCTTCCACGGCTGGGGAAGGCAGTTCGACGACGAGGAGGATGGACAGGGACTGGCCCATGCCGATCTCGGCAACGGGCACCTTGTCCTGGCGCGCCGCAACGTGGACGCACGCGAGCTTCGATCATGATGAACCGGCGCAACCTTCTCGCCCTGTTGGCGTCGACCGCCCTTGCGGCGCGGTTCGGTTCGCCTGCAGGTGCGGCGCCGTCTCCCTCCGCCTCCGAAACGCCCGGAAGCCTCCCGGACAAGCCACGGCTTGTCGATCTCGCCGCCATGGGCCGCAAGCCCGGCCGGCGCGGCGGGACCGTCCGCATGTTGATCGGCGGGCAGCGCGATATCCGGCTGATGCCCATCTACGGGTATGCGAGGCTGATCGGCTACGACGAGCAACTCAACCTGCAGCCCGATATTCTGGAAAGTTTCGAGACGGTCGAGGATCGCGCTTTCACCTTCCATATCCGGCCGGGGCATCGCTGGTCCGACGGCAGCGAGTTCACGACCGAGGACTTCCGGTTCTGCTGGGAGGATATCTACAACAATCGCGAACTGCATCGCGGCGGCATTCCGACCGATCTGCGGGTCGACAACAAGGCGCCGACCTTCGAGATCCTCGACAAATGGACGGTGCGTTTCACCTGGCATGCGCCGAACCCGGATTTCCTCGCGCAGCTTGCAGCCCCTTCGCCGCTGAAGCTGGCCATGCCGGCCGCCTATCTCAAGCAGTTCCACGCCCGGTACCAGGATGCGGAGACGCTCGCCAAGCTGTGCAAGAAATACCGTGTCGAGACCTGGAGCGACCTGCAGCTCAAGATGTCGCGCACCAATCGCCCTGAAAATCCCGATCTGCCGACGCTCGATCCGTGGTGCAACACGACCGAGCCGCCCGCATCGCAGTTCGTATTCGCGCGCAACCCGTATTTCCACCGGGTCGATGAGAATGGCGTCCAGCTTCCCTATCTCGACCGCGTGCTGCTGAACACCAGTTCGTCGGACATCATCGCTGCGAAAGCGGGGGCCGGTGAAAGCGACCTGCAGCTCATGAATATCGATTTTGCCGATTACACCTTCCTGAAAAGCGCCGAGGACCGCTTTCCCATCAAGGTCGACCTCTGGAAGCGCACTCAGGGATCGCGCATCGCGCTGCTGCCCAACCTCAACTGCAACGACGAGGTCTGGCGATCGCTTATGAGGGATGTGAGGGTGCGGCGCGCACTGTCCCTGTCGGTCGACCGAACGGAAATCAACAAGGCTGTCTTTTACGGGCTGGCCCGCGAAAGCGCCAATTCGGTGCTGCCGGAAAGCCCGCTCTTCAAGCCGGAATATGCCGCGGCCTGGGCGGCCCACGATCCCGCCGAGGCAAACAGGCTTCTCGACGAAGCGGGGCTGACGAGAAACGCGCACGGAACGCGTTTCCTGCCGGATGGGCGGCCTGCCACGCTCATCGTCGAGACCGCCGGGGAGAACAATTTCGAAAGCGACGTGCTCGAACTGGTCTCCGACCATTGGGCCAAGATCGGCGTCAGGCTGTTCCCGCGCGTCTCGCAGCGCGAAATCCTTCGCAAACGTATCATCGGCGGCGAAACCGTCATGTCGGTTTTCCAGGGGCTGGACAATGGCGTGCCCACCGCGGAGATGTCCCCCAAGGAGCTGGCGCCGACCTCCAACGATCAGCAGCAATGGCCGGTCTGGGGGCTCCACTATCTTTCCGGCGGCGGCGACGGACATGCCCCGGACATGCCGGAGGCAATCGAGCTGGTCGACCTCATGCGGGCATGGCGTCGTGCGTCGACCTTCGGCGAACGGGAGGAGATCTGGCACAGGATGCTGCAGATATTCACGCAGCAGGTCTTCACGATCGGCATCGTCAACGCCGCCCTTCAACCTGTCGTCCGGTCGTCCCGCCTGCGCAACATGCCCGACAAGGGTCTCTTCGGCTTCGATCCCACATCCTATATCGGGGTCTACATGCCCGACACTTTCTGGCTGGAGGAGAAGGCCTGATGATCCGCTACATCCTCTGGCGGATCGCGGTGATGATCCCGACGCTCATCCTCATCTCGATGCTCATTTTCACCATCATCGAGTTGCCGCCCGGTGATTATTTCGAAAGTTACGTCGCTGAAATGCGGGCGATCGGCGAAACCGCCGACATGCAGGAAATCGAGGACCTGCGGGCGCGCTACGGCTTCGACAAACCTGCGCCGATCCGTTACCTCCATTGGGCGGCCGGCATGCTGGTCGGCGATTTCGGCTATTCGTTCGAGTACCGCATGCCGGTCAGCGATGTCGTCGGCGACCGGCTGTGGCTGACCATCCTGGTCTCGACGGTGACGATCGCGCTCACCTGGCTGATCGCCTTTCCGATCGGCATCTATTCGGCGACCCATCAATACAGCTGGGGCGACTACGGGCTGACGTTCCTCGGGCTTATCGGCCTCGCCATCCCCAATTTCGTGCTGGCGCTGGTCCTGATGTATTTCGCCAACATCTGGTTCGGTACGTCGATCGGCCACCTGATGGACCCGCAATATCTTGCGCAGCCGATGAGCTGGGACAAGTTCCGCTCCATCCTGGAACACCTGTGGATTCCGGTCATCATCATCGGCACGGCAGGCACCGCCGGCATGGTGCGCCGCCTGAGAGCCAACCTGCTGGACGAATTGCGCAAGCAATATGTGATGACCGCCCGGGCGAAGGGCCTCCATCCTTTCCGCGTGCTGGTGAAATATCCGCTGCGCATGTCGCTCAACTTCTTCATCTCGGATATCGGTTCCATCCTGCCGACGATCATTTCCGGCGCGGAGATCACCGCCGTTGTCCTGTCGCTGGAGACCACCGGCCCGCTGCTGATCAAAGCGCTCCAGAGTCAGGACATGTATCTCGCCGGCTCGTTCCTGATGTTCCTTGCCTTCCTGACGGTCATCGGCGTGCTGATCTCCGATATCGCGCTTGCGCTTTTCGACCCGAGAATCCGTCTCAGGGGTGGGAGCATGAAATGACATCATCGCTGCCGCCGGATGGCGCCCCTCTCCTGCACTATGTCTCGCCGGCGCCGTTCGATCCCTATGCGGACGACCATGCCAAGGACGGGAAGAAGGTTTTCAAGCGCGCATCGCAATTCCAGCTGATGTTCTGGCGGTTTCGCCGCCACAGGCTCGCCGTCGTGTCGGGGATCGTACTGCTCCTCGCCTATATTTCCATCCTGTTCGTCGAATTCCTGGCGCCTTACAATCTCCACACCCGCAACATGGACAACATCTACGCGCCGCCTCAGCTGGTGCGGTTGTTCCACGAAGGCAAGTTCGCCGGTCCCTTCGTCTACGGCCATCAGATGACGCTGGATATGAAGACGTTGCGGCGTGTCTACACGGACGACACGAGCAGCGTGCAGCCGTTGCGCTTCTTCTGCCGCGGCGATGCCTACCGTTTCTGGGGGCTTGTCGAGAGCGACCTCCATCTGGTCTGCCCCTCGCAGAAAGGGAACGTCTTCCTGCTCGGCACGGACCGTCTCGGCCGCGACGTCTTTTCAAGAATTCTCTACGGCGCGCGCATATCCCTGACGATAGGCCTTCTCGGCATCATCACCAGCTTCATGCTCGGCATCGTCATCGGCGGGCTTGCCGGCTATTACGGCGGCGTGGTCGATCTCGTCGTCCAGCGGGTGATCGAGGTCCTGCAGTCCATTCCCAGCATTCCCCTCTGGCTGGCGCTGGCGGCCATCATGCCGGCCGACTGGAGTCCCCTCGTCATCTACCTCGGCATCACGTTCATCCTGGGCCTCCTCGACTGGACGGGCCTTGCACGCGCGGTCCGCTCGAAGCTGCTGGCCTTGCGAGAGGAGGATTACGTGCTGGCCGCCCAGCTGATGGGAGCCGGGCACTGGCGCATCATCGGTCGTCACCTGGTGCCCGGTTTCATGTCGCACCTGATCGCCAGCGCGACATTGACCATTCCCGGCATGATCCTCGGGGAGACGACCCTGAGCTTCCTGGGGCTCGGCCTGCGCCCGCCGATCACGAGCTGGGGCGTGCTGCTGACGGAGGCCCGCACGATCAACGTGCTGGCGCTTTATCCCTGGCTCCTGTTTCCGGTCGTGCCGGTGATCGTCATCATTCTCGCGTTCAACTTCCTGGGAGATGGATTGCGCGATGCAGCCGATCCTTATCAGTAGCTTGCAATATCCGGCCGTGCGGACTACTGATCCGGCTGTACGGCGCTGCTGCTTCCACCATCCCGCAGGCGTATCGACATCCGGAAAACGTTCAACGTGGCAATGCAGCGAAAACTGGTCGTCCTGCTGAAGGGGTATCCCCGGCTTTCCGAAACGTTCATCGCCCAGGAGCTGCTCGGGCTGGAGCGCGCCGGTTTCGAACTCGTCCTCGTTTCCATGCGTCGGCCGACCGACAAGAAGCGTCATCCCATTCATGACGAGATCCGTGCGCCGGTGCATTACCTGCCCGAATATCTGCACGAAGAACCGTTCCGCGTCCTGCGGTCGCTTGTCCTGGGATTTGCGAAGCCGGGCTTCGGAGCCGCCGTCAAGGATTTTCTGCGGGACCTTCGCCGCGATTTCACGCGCAATCGCGTCCGCCGTTTCGGCCAAGCCGCGGTCCTCGCCGTGGAGTGGCCTGAAAAGGCCGACTGGCTTCATGTCCATTTCATCCACACGCCAGCGGCGGTCGGGCGTTATGCGAGCCGGATCATCGGCCTGCCGTGGAGCATTTCGGCGCATGCCAAGGACATATGGACGACCAAGGAATGGGAGCTGCGCGAAAAGCTCGCCGATGCCCGATGGACGGTGACCTGTACCCGGGCCGGCTTCGAACATCTCAGCGATCTCTCGGCGCATGACAGGGGGGCGGTGCATCTGAGCTATCACGGGCTCGATCTCGATCGCTTTCCGCCTTTTGGAGCAGAACGGCCATTGCGGGATGGCTCGGATTCCATCGGTCCGGTCACCATCCTGAGCGTCGGCCGGGCCGTCGACAAGAAGGGCTTCGACGTGTTGCTCAACGCGCTTGCGCTGTTGCCCGCCGATCTCCACTGGCGTTTCGAGCATATCGGAGGCGGCGACGAGCTGAGGAAACTCAAGGCCCTTGCGGCCAAACTCGGCATGGACGATCGCATCCGCTGGCATGGCGCCCTGGCCCAGCAGGAAATCCTCGCACACTACCGCCGAGCCGATCTTTTTGCGCTGGCCTGCCGGGTAAGCGACAATGGCGATCGCGACGGCCTGCCCAACGTCCTCGTTGAGGCCGCCAGCCAGAAGCTCGCGTGCGTCTCGACATCGATCTCGGGCATTCCCGAAATGTTTACCGATGGCGTGAACGGTTATCTCGCCGCGCCGGGAGATCCCGCGGCTTTCGCGCAGGCGCTGGAAAGGGCCATTCGCGATCCGGCCCGCCGGCAGGCGATCGGTGCGGCCGCGGAGGCGAAAGTCCGCGGTGAGTTCGACCATCGCCAGAGCATCCGGCAGCTCGAAGCGTTGCTTGCCAGACCATCCGACGCGCTTTCTTCCTGAGGACCGTGTGCCATGGCTTCTCCGAAGGTTCTTTTCTACGTCCAGCATCTCCTCGGCATCGGCCATCTTGCCCGCGCGAGCCGGATTGCCGCAGCGCTCGTTGCCGAAGGCTTTTCAGTCACCATGGTGACGGGCGGCCTGCCGCTCGACGGCTTTCCGGCCAAGGGCATCGATCACGTCCAGCTCGAACCTGCGGTGACGGCCGGCGACGGTTTCTCCAGACTGAAGGATGCCGCAGGCAACCCTGTGGATGCCGCCGCCGAAGCCCGTCGCCGGGAACAGCTTCTTGCCGTGTTCCGGGCGCGACAGCCGGATATCGTCATCATAGAGGCCTTTCCTTTCGGCCGGCGGCAGGTTCGTTTCGAGCTCGTTCCGTTGCTAGAGGAGATCGGCCGCAGCAGACCGCGCCCTCTGGTCTTCACCTCGGTCCGCGATATTCTGCAGGAAAACCGCAAGCCAGGCCGCGACGAGGAGACGGTGGCGCTCGTCAAGAGCCATTTCGATGGGGTTCTGGTCCACGGAGACCCGAATTTCGTGCGGCTGGAAGAGACGTTTCCGCTTGCCGGGGAGATTGCGGACAAGGTCTCCTATACCGGCCTTGTCGCACCGCCTGCGCCGGAATGGCGCGAGGCGGAATTTGAGGTCATCGTTTCCGCCGGCGGCGGCGCCGTTGGCGCAAGGCTGATCGAGGCGGCAATCGCCGCCTATCCCGGATTGCCGCCGCTCGGGCGCTGGTGCGTCATCACCGGCCCCAATCTGGATCAGGCCGAAATGGACCGGCTCACCCGGATGGCGCCGCCGGAAATCGAGATCCTCCGCTTCCGGAAGGATTTCCCAGGCCTTCTCGGGCAGGCGCGGCTTTCGCTTTCACAAGCGGGATACAATACGGTTTGCGATATCCTGCGCGCCCGTTGCCGGGCCGTGCTGATCCCGTTCGCAGCCGGCGGGGAGACCGAGCAGACGACGCGGGCCGAAAAGCTGCAGGCGCTTTCCCTTGCCGTTTCGGTGGACGAGGCGACGCTTTCGCCGGAAGCCCTGGTCGAGGCCATTCCGGCCGCACTTGTGCTCGATCCGGAAAAGGAGGTCCCGCTGCGGCTCGATGGCGCGCATCGGACGGCGCTCATTCTTCGGGACTTCCTTGAAGCGCGCGCCCTGCCGGCGTCGCCGTAGCGACCTGCCGGCCGGCCGGTCAGGACGGCAGACCGCCCTGGACGACCGAAAGGTGGTCGCCATGCCCGCGGCCGAGCCATTTCCTGACGATCTCGCAGATGTTCGACAACCCGTCCAGGCGCATATGCGGCGCCGTCTGCGAAGGTGCCTCGCGCTTCAGGAGGTCCTTGAGCGCCTGGGCCAGGCGCGGCCCGTTCACCGACTCGTCGGGATGCAGCATGTCCACCAGACCCAGTTCATGGGCTCTGCGCGCGCGTATCAGCTGTTCTTCCCGAGGGCTGATGCGCGGAATGATCAGCGCCGGCTTGTCGAAGGAGAGAATCTCGCAATAGGTGTTGTAACCGCCCATCGCGACGACGGCCTTGGCGCCGGCGATCAGATCTTCCATCCGGTTGTCGAATTCGATGATCTCAAGGGCCGGAATCCGGGCGCCGGCCTGTGTCAGATGCTGGCGCTGCTCGGCAGGCATATAAGGCCCGAGGACGATAAGAGCCCGCTGGGTAAGCGTGGAATCGCTCTCATAGGCATTGATCACATCGCGGATAAGGTCACTGCCGTCGCCGCCGCCGCCCGTCGTGACGAGGATGTAGTCGTCGCGATGGTGGCTTCCGCTCCGCGATTCCGATGCATGCCGTTGCAGGAAGCCCACGAAATTCATCTTCGCCCGAAGCGACTGCGGGACGTCGAGCCCGGCGAGCGGATCGTAGAAGTCGGGCGGACCGTAGACCCATATGTCGTCGTAGAGCTGGTCGGCCTTGCGGATGATGTCGTTGCGTTCCCATTCGGATTTCAGGAGATGCGGCGCGTCCATGACCTCGCGCAGGCCGAGCACCAGGGTCGTGCCCCTGGTCTTCAGATAGACCAGCGTATCCTCCACCTCGCGCCGCATGCCCATCGGCTCCTTGTCGACGATGAAGATGTCCGGCTCGAAGGTTTCCGCCGTGTGACGGATGATGGCCTGCCGCATCGTCAGCGTGTCCTGAAGGTCGATGTGGTGGTTCATCGACGTGTATTCGCCGTTTCGCAGCTTGATGACGCTGGGAATTTTGACGAAGTCCACGCGCGTCCGATAGTCGAAGGCACCGGCGATGGTCGCGCCGGAAATGATCAGCACCTGAAGCCCGCCGAAGGCGTTCACCAGCGAATGCGCGATCGTCCGACAGCGCCGCAGATGACCGAGGCCAAACGTATCGTGGCTGTACATCAAGATCCGCGCGTTTTGCGAAAGAGGTGGCATCAGTGAATTTCCCGGGACGGCGGCTTGGATATCTGGGTTTTGGGGGCGAGATTGATGCCTTGAGAGATCATCTTTGGAACTAGGCGTCAAATGAATAGTCCGAAAGCTACAATTCCTCCATCCCGAGGGAAGGGAAGGATTATCGGCGGGCTCCGGACATTAGGACTGCCATATGTGCTGCGTCTTGTGAAGCTGTACTGGCGCATAGAGGCCATGGGAGGAGATTTTGCGGTCGAAAAGTCCAAGTTTCGACCTTCCGGCGCGCAATGATCCGGCCCGGAAAAGCCTCACCGACCTGTGAATATGACTTGGCATGGGGTCTCGGGAGATGCCGAAAAGCATCGGCACCCTCGGCTGATATCCGCTCCGGTTTCAGGCAATGGAAAGGATGCTCCCAGGCTGATCAGTTCAGGAGATATGCGGCTCCGTGCCGGGATCTTGGAAAATCTAGTGCTGGCGACCGCTGGGAGTTGCCACAGGCTGGGCGGGATCGGAAACCCGTTCGATCAGCAAGGTCTTGTAGCGGCTTAGGCTTCCCTGCAGATGCGCCTGCATGGCTTCACGCGCGTCCGCGGGCCTGCCCGCGAAGATGGCGTTGACGATCAGGCCGTGCTCTTCCTGCAGGTGGCGGTTCGGCGGCAGCGCATCGGCATGGCTGCCGCCCTGCTGGAGATCCCGGCTCATGATGATCCCGGGCTTGATGAGCCGGAGCAGTTCGGGAAAACGACGGTTCTGGGTGGCTTCGGCGATCGCCATGTGAAGGGCGAAATCGGCTTCGCGGGTCGAGAGGCCCTTTTCGAGATTGATGCCGACCTTGCGATGCAGTTCGAGAATGGTTTCCAGTTGCGCCGGGGAACGGCGCGAGGCCGCGAGCGCCGCAGCCTCGGTTTCGCATGCGGCGCGCAATTCCAGAAGTTCGATGACCGAGGAGATCCTCTCCAGCGACAAGCCGCTGAAGGGTTGCCCGCGCTGTTCGGCGTCGACGACAAAAACGCCGACGCCACGGCGTGCTTCCAGCATCCCTTCCGAACGGAGGATGGCGACGGCTTCGCGAATGACCGCGCGGCTGACGGAATGAAGCCGGGTCAGCTCGTTCTCGCTCGGCAGTTTGTCGCCGGGCTTGACCGTTCCGCGTTCGATGTCGCGGCGCAAGGCCGTGACGATCTGCATGACGAGTGAATGGCCGACGAGGTCGACCAGGTCGTTATCGTCCTCCTGCCCGATCAGATCCCTCATCTGGTTCCTCCCCCTGTTTGCCTGCCAAGCTGACTGCGTGGCGACCTTGTCATACTGCACGTTACTATCCGATGCCGATCCAAATATCGAGAGCTTTGTTTCGCAAGGTGTCTGTCGGGCGATCCTTGACCGTTCTCCGCATTTTTAAGCCATTTTCTCTTGTTTCCCGGTATTGACGCATTTCTGTTCGTGGAATAGCGTTGTCATATAACGGCGGCGATGTAGTCTGATGTCTAGGCCCTGCAGTCTGATTTGTTATGCGGATGACACGCTCGCAGTTTGCGCCGCCAAGTGAGTGAGGAAGAATGAAGATCATCGACGCCAGCGTGCGGACCTTCTGGTACACGACGCATGAGGAACTCGACAGCGACGGGCACGCCCATCCCGGGCCGGCGCGCCGGGTGAAAAAGTCCCTGCTGACTCTGACCTGCGAGGACGGGACCGCCGGCCATGCGTTCGGCAGTCCCGAGCAGCTGCGGCCGCATTTGCTCGATCGCTTCATCCGGCCTGTCGTGCTCAACCAGGATGCGCTCGCGCGGGAACTGCTGTGGCAGGATCTGGCTCACTGGCAGCGCGGCAGCGGCGGCCAGCTCAGCGACCGGACCCTTGCCATCGTCGACTGCGCCCTTTGGGATCTGGCGGGGCATCTGCTCCGCGCCCCGGTCTACAAGATCATCGGCTCCTACCGGGACAAGGTGCCTGCCTACGGCTCGATCATGTGCGGCGACGAGCTGGAAGGAGGTCTTGCGACGCCGGAGGACTACGGCCGCTTTGCGGAAAAACTGGTCGCGCGCGGTTATCAGGCCATCAAGCTTCATACCTGGATGCCGCCGGTGAGCTGGTCGCCCGATATCGAGATGGACCTGAAGGCCTGCGCGGCCGTTCGCGAGGCCGTCGGGCCAAGGGTGCCGTTGATGCTGGACGCCTATC
Organism: Neorhizobium puerariae; assembly: GCF_042429745.1. Classification (NCBI taxonomy): domain Bacteria; kingdom Pseudomonadati; phylum Pseudomonadota; class Alphaproteobacteria; order Hyphomicrobiales; family Rhizobiaceae; genus Neorhizobium; species Neorhizobium puerariae. The sequence goes on from NZ_JBHMAA010000012.1 coordinate 22,624, forward strand.
ACTGGTACTCGCGGGAGGAGGCCTACGAGCTCGGCAAGGGGCTCGAAGCCCTCAACTTCACCTGGATCGAGGAGGTGATGGACGAGCAATCCATGTCGTCCTATGCGTGGCTTGCCTCCGAATTGAAGATCCCGGTCATCGGGCCGGAATCCATGGGCGGCAAGTACAAGCACCGTGCCGAGTGGATCAAGGCGGGAGCCTGCGACATTCTTCGCACCGGCGTGGAGGATGTCGGGGGCATCACTCCGGCGCTCAAGACCATGCATCTGGCCGAGAGCTTCGGCATGAATTGCGAAGTGCACGGCCACGGAGCGGAGAACCTCGCGATCTCGGCCGTCAGCAAGAACTGCCGCTGGTACGAGCGTGGCCTGCTGCACCCGTTCCTCGATTACGATGCGTGCCCCGAATATCTGAATTCCATCCCCGACCCGATGGACCGCGAGGGCTTCGTCCGGCTCTCGCAGGCGCCAGGCCTCGGGGAGGATATCAACTTCGACTACATCGACGCCAACTTGGCGGAATAGCTCGCCCCATCGGGCTTGCATCCGGCGCGGGGGAGGTCTGCTGCGCCTGACATCAACGGGAGGTAATATGAAACGACGCAGCCTGCTTGCCGGCGCCACCTGCGCCATGATCGCATTCACGTCCATGCACGAGGTGTCGCGGGCTGGAACGCCAGCCAACCAGCTCGTGATCGGCTTCTCGATGTCGAACGTGCTGACCCTTGATCCCGCCGGATCGTCGAGCAAGGAGAGGGTCCAGATCCTCGCCAATCTCTATGACGGGCTGGTGGGGATCGATCCGGTCCAGCGGGCCAAGGTGGTCCCCGCCCTCGCGGAAAGCTGGGAAGTCGCTCCCGACCGCCGCTCCATCCGTTTTCATCTGCGGCCCAACCTGCGTTTCGCCTCGGGAAATGCGGTCACTGCGGATGACGTCGTATGGTCGCTTGAGCGCGTCCTGAGGCTCAATCAGGCGCAGGCGACGAACCTGAGGTTGCGCGGCTATACCGCCGAAAACGCGGCGGAGAGCTTTCGCGCCATTGACGGGAAGACCGTCGAGATCGCCATCCTGCAGCCGATCGATCCGCAGATCATCCTGATGACGCTCGCCATGGCCGGAACGGGAAGCGTGATCGACAAAAAGGAAGTCCTCGGTCACGAGAAAGCGGGCGACCTGGGGGCGGCGTGGCTCACCACGAATTCCGCCGGTACCGGTGCCTTCACCATGCAATCCCTGCGGCCCAATGAGATGGCGATATTGGCCCGAAACGATAATTACTGGGGTCCGGCACCGGCCATGGCCCGTGTCCTGATGCGGCATATTCCGGAGGCGCAGAGCCAGCGTCTGCTGATCGAGAAGGGCGATCTCGACATCGCCTATTCGCTAGGCGCCGCGGATCTCAAGTCGCTGGAAGGCAACAGGGAGATCAAGGTTACGACATCGACCGGCAACGGGCTTTATTATCTGGCGATGTCCCTGAAAAACGAGCATCTGGCGAAAGCCAAAGTTCGCGAAGCCATTCTGAAGCTCATCGACTATGACGGCCTGAACAGGACGGTGATGCCTTATTACGGCGTCAAGCATCTCAGCCCGGTACAGATCGGCCTCGCGCAGCAGCCTTTCGAACCGAAGCTCCGGATGGATGCGACGGCAGCCAAAGCGCTGCTTGCGGAGGCGGGATATCCCGACGGCCTGGATTTGACGATCCGCACCCTGTCCGAACCGCCGTTCGACAACCTGGCGGTGGCGCTTCAGAGCATGCTGGCTCAGGGCGGCATCCGGGCAAAAATTCTGACCGGCAGCGGCGAGCAGGTCTACGGCCCGATGCGGGAGCGGAATTTCGAGCTGGTCGTCGGACGGAGCGGAGGCCAGATCTCCCATCCGGACGGCGACATGCGCAGCCTCGCCTACAATCCGGACAACAGGGACGAGGCGAAGCTGACGGGGCTCCAGGGCTGGCGCGTTTCCTTCAAGGACGACAATCTGAACCGGAAGATCGACGCCGCGTTACGTGAGGCCGATCCTGCGGCGCAGGCAAGGCTCTACAACGAGATCGAGCAGCTTTACGCGGACGGCATCCCCGCCATCCAGCCGATTTCCCAGGTCACGGACTCGGTCGCCCAGCGGGCGGATATCGAGGGTTTCCAGATCAGTCCGGTCTGGCAGACGAAGCTGGAGACCGTCCGGAAAAAACGCTGAGAGACGTCCGCCCCGGCGAAGACGCAAACCGCCCTGATGCCGAACGGGATCAGGGCGAGGGCCTTGCAAATCCTGCCAGCGAGGCATAACCGCGGACGACGTCCCGGCGCTCCTCGTATGAGGCCACGGCGTCGATATCGTCGAACCCTTCGGGTGCGCGGGCCTCGATCATGTCGATGACGCCTTCCGGGCCGCCACGGCGATTGGCGAGCACGATTTCGGAAGTCGCCGGCCTGCGTTCGGTGTCGTAGGCGAGAAGCGCGGCTTCGATTCCGCCGGCTTTTTCCAGATGCGCGGCGATGCACCTTGCATCGAGAATGGCCTGGCTCGCGCCGTTGGAGCCCACCGGATACATGGGGTGGGCCGCATCGCCGAGCAGCGTTACCCGCCCGAACGACCAGCGGGGCAGGGGATCGCGGTCGCAGTTGGGATATTCGTAGAAACCGCCCGTCGCCGTGATGATCGCCGCCGGATCGACGAAATCCAGATGGAAGCGGTCCCGCACGAAAGGCAGCACGTCCTCGAGAATGCCGGACCGGCTCCAGTCCTCGCGCCGCAGGGGCTGGCTGCCCGCCTCCGCGGTTTTCGCCATGATCGCCCAGTTCGTCAGGCGCGTTCCGGGCTGTCCGGGGTTCACTTCGATCGGATAATAGACGAACTTTGCAAAATTGCCGCCGGCGATCACCATCGTGCGGCCGTCCCGCCAGATCGGCCATTCGGTCGCCCCGCGCCACAACATGATGCCGCTCCAGATCGGCTGCCCTTCGTCGGGATAAAGCTGCGTCCGCACGGCGGAATGGATGCCGTCGGCCCCGATCAGGAGGTCTCCCCGGGCCTCGCGGATTCCGCCTTGTTCCAAGAGGCGAACCTTGACGCCGTCATCCGTCTGTTCGAAGCCCTCCACCCGGCAGCCGGTTCTGATCGCGCCGGGGCCGAGCCGGGCGACCACCGCCTTGTGGATCAATCCAAGCAACCTGCCGCGATGGATGCTGATCTGCGGCACGTCATGGCCGGCATCCAGCCCTCGCAATTCCTGCCATACGGTCTGTCCGAAGCGGTTCGTATAGATGAGTTCGCGCGTGCGGATACCCGTTTCATCGAGGTCCGCCATCAGCCCCAGACCGGCAAGCTGGCCGACTGCATGAGGCAGCATGTTGATGCCCACCCCGAGTTCGCGCAGGTCATTGGCACGCTCGAATATCTCGACGTCGATGCCCGCCCGATGCAGAAAGAGCGCGGTCGTCAATCCTCCGATGCCGGCGCCTGCGATCAATGCTTTCATCGCTAGCTATCCTCCCTGTTGCTGGCCGGAACGTCTCCCTTAAGGCGGCCACGTCTCTCAGATAGGGCGGCCGCGGGAAACGGCATCTTTTGGATGCCGCGGCCTATTGCGGCGCGGTTTGCCGCGGATATTCGAGCTGCATGGCGACGAAATCGGCCGTCGAAGCCCTATAGCGATCGGCAACGGCACGAAGCGTCTCGTCCAGAATGCGTGCCGGCGGCCGGTCGTCGGCCCACGGAACCAGTTGCTGCGTTGGCCAGCCTGCGGCCACCTCTTCTGGAATGAAACGGATGCCGTTGCGGCTCTCGCGTGCCGCCGCCGTCGCAGCGAACGTCACCGCGCGGGACCGATAGGTTCGCGACCACGCATCGGCCACGAGCGCGAGCGACACCTCGTCCATGCCGGGGACGAGTTCGATGCCGAGTGTCTCCCGCTTCCAGAAGGCGAGCGTATTGCCGATGGCCGTCAGCGCGAACGGGCGCGTGAACTTGAAGGCATCGCTGTCGTGGCGCGCGTCCCAGTCCGCAAGACCGAGATCCCGGGCGATGTCCTTCGCCTTGTCCCGGCCGGCAATCGCTTCGATCAAGGCCAGCGACATCGGCATGGAGGCGGTGATCCCCGTCGTCGTCGCCACGCCGCGGTCGACCACGATCCGCCTGTCTGCGACATAACGGACGGTCGGGTGTTCCTTGCGCAGGTCATCGAGAGAATACCAATGGGTCGTCGCCTGCCTGCCGTCGAGCAGTCCCGCTGCGGCGACCACCTTGGCGCCGACGCAGATTCCGACGATGATCGCGCCTTTCTCCGCCTGGCTTCTGATCCATTGCAGTGCCGTGGGATCGTCCTCGCGATGCATCGCCGGGACGATGACATAGTCGGCGCCTTCGGGATATTGCATGTCGAAAGCGGCGATCGTGGCCTGCGGCTCCACCTTGAGGGCGGGAAAAAGCGTCATCGGTCCGGGCTGCGTCGCCAGAGTGATGACGTCCGCGACGCCGGCGCGCCGGAGTATGCCGTAGGGCATGAGGTAGTCCGTGGTTTCGGTGCCGTCATTGATGCCGACGATCGCCACCACCGGACGCTCCCGTTTCGTCGGCTTCAGCGCCGCGATCATCGCGTCGGTTTCTTCCTGCGGGATCGGCTGCGAGGTTGCGCCAGCCTGCCCGGCCGGCAGCGAGGCGATCCAGGTGCCGCCCGCCGCGAGAAGGAGGGCGACGGCGCTCAGCACACCCCAAGTCACATGCCGCCATTTCATCGTCTGCTGCCTCGTTTTCCTGTTCGCGCGACCTTGAAAACAAGACTACAGCTGCTAGGTTCTGTCCGAAATGACATAAATCCGGCAATTCCTGCCATGCATCGCACAGTCGCCATCGTCATCTTTCCCGGCTTCCAGATTCTGGATGTGACCGGTCCGACATCGGTTTTCGAGATCGCGGAACGGTTCCGGCCGGGAGCTTACGATCTGGTGCTGATGGCGCCGGGCGAAGGCGAGATCGAGAGCTCGTCCGGGCTGAAGCTCGCCGCCGGCCCGCTTCGTGACGGCCCTTTCGACACGATCATCGTGTCGGGTGGCGATATCATCCGATCCATGCCGGCGGCATATGAGATTCTCGCCTGGCTGAAGCGCACGAGCGCGCGGCGGACGGCGAGCGTCTGCTCCGGCGCCTATATTCTTGCGGAGGCCGGATTGCTGGACGGTCGCCGCGCCACAACCCATTGGGCGAATTCCGACGACTTTTCCCGTCGTTATCCGAAGATCAGGCTGGATGCCGAGCGTATATTCATCAGGGATGGCGATGTGTGGACGTCGGCGGGCATTTCCGCCGGCATCGATCTGGCGCTCGCGCTGATCGAAGACGACCTCGGCCCGGAAATCGCCCGCCGCACGGCGCAGCAGCTCGTGGTGCATCAACGCCGGCCGGGCGGCCAGTCGCAGTTCTCGGCTCTCGTGGAGCTGGGCGGGCGGACGGGCCGTTTCCTCGACCTGATCGAATGGATGCGCGCAAACCTTGCCGAACCGCTGACCGTCGAGCGGCTTGCCGACCGGGTTGCCATGAGCCCTCGCAACTTCGCTCGGGCTTTTGCGGCGGAAACGGGCACAACACCCGCAAAGGCCGTGGAACGGCTGCGGCTCGAGACTGCCCGGCGCGCCGTCGAGACGAGCCATGCCCCTCTCGAACATATCGCCGAGGCCACCGGCTTCGGCGAACCCGGCCGCATGCGGCGCGCTTTCATCCGCAGTTTCGGTCAGCCGCCCCAGGCCCTGAGGCGGGCAGCCGGCTAAAGGCACGGCGGTGGCCGCGAGAGGTCACCCGTGCCGCAGCAGGTTGGCCTTCATCTGCGCAAGAAGGCTGGTGATCTTGTCCTGCAGCTCGGGCGTGCCCATGATCGTCGGATAGGAGATCGCGACCCCGATGACCTCGCCCGTGCCGGGATCGCGAAAGGCGATGCCTTCCGAGGATACGCCATCGTAGGAATCGTTCGTGGAATGGGAACGCCCCGTCTCGCCGATGATGCGGATGCGCTCCATCAGTTCCGCATGGTTTTGCGGCGCCCGCTTGGTCACGAACGGCAGCTCCGCGGGAACGCGCAGTTTCCATTCCTCCTCGTTCAGCAGCGCCAGCATCGCGCGTCCGTTCGAGGTGGCGTGTGGCCAGGCCCGGTATCCCGGCGTCGAGGTGATGGCGAGCGGGCTTGATCCCCGGATCATGCGCAGCACGACGAGCTGCGGCCCGTCGAATACGGTGATGTAGGCCGTGTGCCCGCCGACGGCGCAGACCTCCTGCAGCTCGGTATTCACCAGATCCAGGAAGTTATGGTTCGAGCGGCAGATCTGCCCAAGCTCGAAGAGGCGGACGCCCGGCGTGTAGAGACGCGTCACGGGATCGAAATCAAGGATTCCGTTTTCGCGCAGAACCTTCATCACGCGTGATGCCGTTGCCTTGGGACAGCCGGTGCGGCGTGCCAGTTCCGCCTGCGACAGGGAAGGCTCGGTCAGCGAGAAGCAACCGAGAATGGAGATCGCATCTTCCAGAGAGCTCATGTTTCGTCCTATGCGCGCAAATCACCTCGCTATAGTTCCATTATTGGAACTTATTGTCAAATATGAAACTACTGCTGGACTCCCTTGGCTTCGCCGCCTATAAAGATGTCAAAACAATTCATGCTTAAAAAAGCGGCGGAACAGGCAGGCATCAGATTCATCCCCTCAGGCGAGGGGAGTGTTTACCCATCCGCATGCCGGGCGCCCAGAACCCGAGATGAATGAGCCACGCGCGCCGTGAGAAGATGACGGCGTCGATCGGGCCGTCGCGCGTCTTCGGCCATCCGTAATGGGGAACATGCGAATGCAAGAGACTTCCAGGAGCTTCCGTGCCGGCGTCGATATCGGTGGCACTTTCACCGACTTCATCCTGTTCGATGAGCAGGCGTCCGCCATCCGGCTGCACAAGTGCCTGACGACTCCGAAAGATCCCTCCCAGGGTGCATTGGGCGGTCTCGGGGAACTGGTCGCCGCCGCCGATATTTCGGTTGCCGACCTCTCCGAGATCGTCCACGGCACGACGCTTGTCACCAATGCCGTCATCGAACGCAAGGGCGCGCCCGTCGGTCTCATCACCACGGAGGGTTTTCGCGACGTCCTGGAGATCGGCACCGAGCAGCGCTACGATATCTACGACCTGTTCCTGACCTTCCCGGACCCGCTGGTCAGCCGCTCGCGCCGCATCGAGATATCCGAGCGCATCGGCGCCGATGGCGGCGTCATCAAGCCGCTCGACGAGATTTCGGTCCTGCGCGCCGCCAGGAAACTGGTGGCCGACCATGTCGAGGCGATCGCCGTTTGCCTGATGCATTCCTATCGCAACCCGGCGCATGAAAGGCGGGTGCGCGAGATCATCAAGCAGCACTATCCGGAAATGTCGGTGTCGATTTCCTCGGAAGTCGTGGCCGAAATCTCCGAATATCCGCGCTTCGTCACCACCTGCGCCAATGCCTATGTGCAGCCGCTGATGGATCGCTACCTGCGCCGTTTCAAACAGGAGTTGAAGGCCCGTGGTTTCACGGGCGCCTTCCGCCTGATGCATTCCGCCGGCGGTCTGGTCTCCGTCGAAGAGGCGCGCGAATTCCCGATCCGCCTGCTCGAATCCGGCCCTGCCGGCGGCGCGCTGGCGACGGCATGGTTCGGCAAGGCGGCCGGCCAGGAAAACGTCATCGCCTTCGACATGGGCGGTACGACGGCCAAGGCCTGCATGATCGAGAACGGCATGGCGCATATCGCCTCCTATCTGGAAGCCGGCCGGGTGCGGCGCTTCAAGAACGGTTCCGGCCTGCCGATCAAGGCGCCGGTCGTCGACATGATCGAGATCGGCGCGGGTGGCGGCTCGATCGCCGCGATCGACGAAGTCGGCCTGCTGCAGGTCGGCCCGCATTCGGCCGGCGCGTCTCCGGGGCCGGCCTGCTACGGCGCCGGCGGTACCAAGCCGACGGTCACCGATGCCAGCGTCGCGCTCGGCTATTACGACCCGGCCTTCTTCCTCGGCGGCCGCATGACGCTCGATCTCGACGCCGCCGAAAAGGCGCTGGAGACGATCGCCGAACCGCTCGACATCTCGACCGTCGAGGCGGCGTGGGGCATCCACCAGGTGGTCGGCGAGAACATGGCGAGCGCCACCCGCATTCACCTCGTCGAGAAGGGCAAGGACCCGCGCGGTTATTCGATGATCGGTTTCGGCGGCGCAGGACCGGCCTTCGCCGCTCGCGTCGCCCGCATCCTGGGCGTTTCGGAAGTCATCATCCCGCAGGCGAGCGGCGCAGCCTCCGCCTTCGGTTTCCTCACCGCGCCGCTCTCTTTCGATCTCGTCCGTTCGCGGCCGATGGAGCTTGCCCCGGATCTTGATACCGCATCCCTGAACGCCGCCTTCGGCGAGTTGGCGGAAGAGGGCAGGGCCAGGCTTCTGGCGGCCGGCGCTAGGGCCGGAGACGTCGTCTTCGAACGCACCGCCGACATGCGTCTCGTTGGCCAACTGCACGAGATCAACGTGCCGGTCCCTGCCGGTGAGCTGGATGCGAATGCCTATGCGATCATCCGCAAGTCCTTCGAAGAGGTCTATGCGGCGCGTTATACCCGTGTGCCGGCGGAAGCCGAGCTGGAAATCCTCTCCTTCCGTCTGCGCGCCAGCGGCGCGACCCCGCAGCTTTCCATCAAGCAGGCGGATATCGCTGCCTCGGGCGACGTCGCGCTCAAGGGAAGCCGCAAGTGCTATTTCGGCGAAGGTTTCGTAGATGCCGGCATCTACGACCGCTACAAGCTGACGTCAGGCATGACGGTCGAAGGCCCGGCGATCATCGAGGAGCGTGAATCGACCACGATCGTGCCGCCCGGAGACGTGCTGACGGTCGATGCCGCCGGCAACCTGCGCATCAGGATCGCCACCGTCGGCAAGGGTATCGAGCTGGTGACGCCGCAGATGACCAAGGCTGAGGCGATCGAGAGGATCGAGTCCGATCCGATCGCGCTCGAAATCATGTGGAGCCGCCTCGTCACCGTGGCGGAGGAAATGTGGCACACCGTCTGCCGCACCGCCTATTCGCTGATCATCTCCGAATCCCAGGATTTCGGCTGCTCGATCCTCGATGCCTCCGGCGAAACGCTGGCGCATTCGGCCCGTGTCATGCCGGTCTTCAATCTCACCCTGCCGATGGTGGTCAAGGCGGCGCTTGAGCGCTACCCGATCGACACGCTGGAGCCGGGCGACGTTCTGGTCTGCAACGACCCCTGGCTCTGCGCCGGCCATCTGTTCGACATCGCGGTCATGACCCCGGTCTTCAAGAACGGCAAGGCCGTTGCCGTCATGGGCACGGTCGGCCATGTCGGCGATATCGGCGGCACCCGCAACGGCATGAAGGCGACCGAAGTCTACGAAGAGGGCCTGCAGATCCCGCCGATGAAGCTCATCAGGGCGGGCGTCGAGAACGAAGACCTCTTCCGGCTGATGGCGGAGAACATCCGCGACTCCCATCAGGTCCTCGGCGATGTCCGCTCGCTGGTGGCCGCCAACGACACCGGCGCACGCCGCATGGTGGCGTTCATGGATGAATACGGCCTGTCCGATCTCCAGGCGCTGGCCGAAGTCGTGCAGTCCCGCTCGGAAAAGGCGATGCGCGACGCGATCCGCGCCATCCCGAACGGCGTCCACACCTCGACCATTTCCTACAATCCGCTCGGCACGCACATGACCGTGCCGGTCAAGGTGACGATCGAGGACGACGAGATCGAGCTCGATTTCGAAGGCGCTCCGCCGGAAGTGCCGCTCGGCGGCATCAACTGCACGCTGAGCTACACGACGGCCCATTCGACCTACCCGCTGAAATGCATGCTGACGCCTTCGGTGCGCGGCAATGCCGGCTGCTACCGGCCGCTGACGGTCAAGGCGCCGAAGGGTTCGGTGATGAACTGCAACAAGCCGGCCCCGGTCAGCCTGCGCACCCGCACCGGCTGGTACACGTCTCCGAACATCTTCCGGGCACTCTCCAAGGCAGCGCCGGAAAAGGTCATCGCCCATACCGGCCTTCCGAGCCTGCTCACCGTCTACGGCAAGACCACGGATGGCAAGATCTTCTACGATCACCTGCTTTCCGGCGGCGGACAGGGCGGCAGCTCGGCCAAGGACGGCAAGTCGTCGGTCCTGTGGCCGACATCCGCGGCGACCTCCTCGATCGAAATGCTCGAAAGCCGCTCGCCCGTCGTAATCCTCGAAAAGGGCTTCGTCCGGGATTCCGGCGGCGCCGGCGAGTTCCGCGGCGGCCTCGGCGCCCGCATCCGGCTCGCCAAGCGCTATGACGACGGCGCTTCCGTCACCGTCTTCGTCTCGCCGGAAGGCGTCAACGCGCCGATCGCCGGCCTGTTCGGCGGTCAGCACGGTCTCCTGTCGCACGGCTACGTCCGCGACGAGGAAGGCAATGTGCTGGAAGACGTCGGAACCGGCGGTCTGTTTGTCGTGGATCGCACCGATCGCGTGGTGGAGCTGCAGCTCGGCGGCGGAGCGGGCTTCGGCGATCCGTCGGCGCGTTCGGTCGAGCTGATCGAGGATGATGTCCGCGAAGACTACATCAGCGCCGATACCGCCGAGAAGACCTACGGCCTCGGCGAACGCAAAAAGGAATTGGCGGCATCCGCCCGCCTTTCACCCGCGGCGAGCCGGTAACCCGGCTCCCTTTCGATCAACAGGGCAATGCAGACAAAAAAAGGGGAATGGACATGCTCACACTGAATAAACGTCAATTTCTGATCGGTGCTGCAGGAATGACCGCTGCCGCAACGCTGCCGCGGCTTGCCAATTCCGCCGGCAAGAAGATCATGGTCCTGGCCAGCACGGTCGATATCCCGAACTTCGACCCGCATGTGGCGACCGGCTATGCGCCGCAATGGCTGTTCCGCAATACCTACGATCCGCTGGTGCGCGTGGTGAACAATCCGCCGGTCCCGGCTCCGGGCCTCGCCAGGAGCTGGAAACTGTCGGACGACGGCATGGTCTACACGTTCGAACTCGACAGCGCCGCGAAGTTCCACGACGGCACGCCGGTGACCGCCAGGGACGTCGAATATTCCTTCGCCCGCCTGCTGCGCCTCGCCAAGGGGCCGGCCTGGATGGTCTCCGGCATCCTCGACCAGAACAGCGTCAAGGTGACCGGCGAGATGACGGTGACGATGACGCTGAAGAAGCCCTTCGCGCCGCTTCTCTCCGTCCTGCCTTGGATGTTCGTCGTCAATTCCAAGGTCGTCGAGGCCAACAAGGGCGCCGATGACGGCCAGGCCTACCTGCTCGCCAACATGGCGGGCTCCGGCGCATTCAAGATGGGCCGCGTCAAGCCGGGCGACCTCTACGAACTCATCCGGGTCGAGGACGACTGGCACAAGGGCGGCAATCTCGACGGTGCGATCTGGAAGATCGTCCGCGAGGCATCGACAGCCCGCCTGATGCTCCAGCGGGGCGAGGTGCATTTCGCGCTCGACATGTTCGCGGAAGACATGGACGCCATCAAGGACATGCCGCATGTCGTGCGCATCATGGAGCCCGACTACCGCACGTTTACGATCAAGATGAACACGGCCAAGGGTCCGCTTGCCGACAAGAATCTCCGCAAGGCGGTCTCCTACGCGTTCAACTACAAGGGCATGCTGGATGCCGCGGGTCCCGCCCAGTTGATGAAGGGTCCGCTGCCGACGGGCATCTTCGGCTACGATCCGGACCTCAAGGGCTACGAGCAGGATCTGGCGAAGGCGAAGGAATATCTTGCCAGGTCGCAATATAAGGATGGCGGCATCACGCTCTCCATGCACCATGCCGCCGGTTATGAGAACCAGCGCCGCTGGTGCCTGATCATGCTGGAATCGCTTAAAAGCCTGAATATCAACCTCGATATCCGCGCCATGACCTGGCCGGACACGGTGGCGATGGCCCGGTCGCCCGACACGATGGTGGATTTCTACTCGATCTTCCAGTCGCCGAACTATGCCGACCCGGACAATACCGCGTTCGCCGCTTACCATTCCTCGCGCAACGGCCAGTGGCAGAACCCGGTCTACAAGAATCCGGACGTCGACAAGTTGATCGAGGATGCCCGCGCCGAAGTCGACAAGGGCAAGCGCGCCGAACTTTACAAGACGTTCCAGGCCGTCGTCGTGGAAGACGCGCCCGACATTTTCGGCATTCTCGAATTGCGCAAGTTTGCAATGCGCGACAACGTGAAGGACTATGTGTTCAGCTCGGTCGCGCCGAACACGCTGGAAATCTGGCCTCTGTCGATCGCCTGACCTCTCGCTACACCCCTTGGCCGTTGGTGGGCTCTCTCAAGGAGCCCACCACTCCGGAGTTTGCGAATGCTGCTTTATATCCTGCGCAGGCTTGTCCTGCTTCTGCCGGTATTGCTCGGCCTGACCCTGCTTCTGTTCATCGTGGCGCGCATCCTGCCCGGTGACCCGGTCGGCCTTGCCGCCGGTCCGAACGCGACCCCCGAGCTGATCGCGCAGATGAAACGCGAACTCGGCATGGATTTGCCCCTGCCGGTTCAATACTGGAACTACCTGACCGGCCTCGTTTCCGGCGACTGGGGAATGTCCGTGTTCACGCGCCGCCCGGTCTTTGCGGATATTCTCGAATACCTTCCGGCCACGCTCGAACTCGTCTTCGCGTCGCTCCTCGTCGCCGTCATCGTCGGCATACCGCTGGGGCTGTTGACTGCTGTCAACAGGAACGGCGCGCTCGACTATGCGACCCGCACGGTGGCGCTCGGCGGCATCGCCATGCCGCGCTTCTTCCTCGGCCTTCTCCTGCAGATGGCGTTCGCCGCCTGGCTCGATATCCTGCCGCTGTCCGGCCGTTATCCGCTGATCGAAAGCCCGCCGGAGCATGTGACGGGCCTTTATACGATCGACGCCGTCATCGCCGGGGATTGGTATGCCTTTCAGATTGCGCTCTCGCATCTGGCGCTGCCGGCGGTCGCCATGGCGCTCTCGCCGCTCGCCACCATCATGAGGATGATGCGCGCCTCGACGATCGAGGTGCTGCAGCAGGATTACATCATGACCGAGCGGGCTCTTGGCCTTTCCAACCGGCTGATCCTCTTCAAATACGTGCTGAAGAACGCCATGACCTCGACGCTGACGGTGATCGGCCTCTATGTCTCCTGGCTGCTCGGCGGCACGGTCCTGGTCGAGACCGTTTTCGACTGGCCGGGTCTCGGGCTCTACGCCACGCAGGCGATCCTGACCCAGGATTTCATGCCGGTGATCGGCGTGACGCTCGTCATCGCCATCATCTATCTTGTCACCATGCTCGTCGTGGACCTCCTTTACGGCGTCTTCAACCCGAAGGTGCGCTACGCATGACCCGGACCGAGCAAATGGCCCCCGTCGCCATTCCGAAGCGCAATCAGTCTGCCCGGCTGGAAAACTGGTCCAGGGCCTTCTACCGGTTCCGCCAGAGCTGGCTTTCGATGATTGGATTGGCGATCGTCATCGCGCTGGTCGTCATCGCCGTCCTCGCGCCCTGGATCGTGCCCCATCCGGAGCATGTCGTCGGCGGAACCAATACGGCTGCGAAATTCCAGCCACCCTCGGCCTCCGCATGGTTCGGCACCAATGCCCTTGGGCAGGACATGTTCTCGCTGGTGCTGGTCGGCTCGCAGGTCTCGTTGTTCTCCGGCCTGGCCGTGGTCTTCATCGCCCTTGTGGTCGGCATGATCGTCGGCGCCATCGCCGGCTATTTCGGCGGCTGGATCGACGAGATCCTGATGCGCCTCACCGACCTTCTGCTCACCATCCCGAGCCTCATCCTCGCCATGGCGGTGGCGGCGGCACTCGGTACAGGCGTCTGGAACATGATCATCGCCATCTCGATCACCTGGTGGCCGGCCTATGCGCGGCTGGTGCGCGGCGAGGTGATCGTCAAGAAGGAAGAGCAGTTCGTCGTGGCCGCCCATGCGCTCGGCGCGAATTGGGTGCGCATCCTCGGCAGGCACATCCTGCCGAACATCGTCTCGCCGGTCGTCATCAAGGCCTCGCTCGACATGGGTTTTGCGATCCTCACCGTCGCCTCGCTCGGTTTCGTCGGCATCGGCGTCAAGCCGCCGACGCCGGAATGGGGAACGCTTCTTTCCGGCGCGCGCAGTTATATGCCCGACTACTGGTGGACGGCGGTCGCTCCCGGCCTTGCGATCTTCCTCGCGGTGCTGGCCTTCAACCTCCTGGGCGACGGGCTGCGCGACGTGCTCGATCCCAGGGCGCGGCGATAGGGGAGGGATGAGATGACGTTACTCGACATCAGGAACCTCAACCTCGCCATGAGGAGCTACGAGGGCGAGACCCATATCCTGCACGGCATCGACCTGAAGATCGGGCGCGGCGAGATCTGGGGCATGGTCGGGGAGACGGGCAGCGGCAAGTCGTTGACGGGCTTGTCCGTCTCGCGGCTCATCCCGTCGCCGCCGGGCCGCTACCTCGCCGGCTCGATCGAGTTTCAGGGCAAGGACGTGCTGAAGGCGACCGACAAGGAGATGCGGGCGCTGCGCGGCCGGCATATCGGCATGATCTTCCAGGACCCGACGACCAACCTCAACCCGGCCTTCCGGATCGGCACGCAGCTTGTCGACGTGGCGCTGCACGCCGGCCATGCGGACCCGTCCGTTCTCGGGCTTCCCGCCGGCGTCTCTCGTGGTGAGCTCAGGAAGGCCGCCCACCGCGTCGCAGTCGAGATGCTGGAAAAGGTCGGAATTCCGAAGGCGGCCGAGCGCATCAACGACTATCCGCACCAGTTTTCCGGGGGCATGCGCCAGCGCGTGCTGATCGCCATGGCGATGATCGGCAAGCCGGACCTGCTGATCGCCGACGAGCCGACGACGGCGCTCGACGTCTCGGTGCAGGCGCAGATCCTCCGGCTGATCCACGACCTCGTCGCCGAGCGGAACATCGGCGTGCTGCTGATCACCCACAATCTCGGCGTCGTGGCGCAGATCTGCACTCATGTGGCGGTCATGTATCGCGGCCGCATTCTCGAAGCAGGAACGGTGGGCGACGTGCTGAAGCGGCCAAGCCACGGTTATACCCAGGCGCTTTTGAACTCCGTGCCGACCGCGCACACCAGGCGCGGCGAGCTGAAGGGCCTGAGCGGCGTGATGCCGGAGACCGCCGCATGACCCTCGACATCCAGAACGTCACCAAGATCTTCCCCGGTCCGCGCCGGGGTTTCTTCGGCCGCGGCGAGAGTTTTACCGCGCTGGACAATGTCAGCCTGTCGATCAGGAAAGGCGCGAGCTTCGGCCTGGTCGGTGAATCCGGCTCCGGCAAGACGACGCTGACGCGCTGCATCCTGCGGCTCGAAACGCTGTCGGCGGGCAATATCCTGTTCGACGGCGCGGACATCCACAAGCTGACGCCGCTGGAGATGCGGCGCCTGAGATCGCGCCTGCAGATCGTCTTCCAGGACCCTTACGCCTCGCTCGACCCGCGCATGACGATCCATGACATCGTCGCCGAACCGCTGGTGATCCATGGCGACGTTGTGAATCTCGATGCCCGCCGGCGCACCGAGCGGGTGCTGGAACTGCTGTTTCAGGTCGGCCTCCGGCCGGAGCACCTGTTCCGTTATCCGCACGAATTCTCCGGCGGCCAGCGCCAGCGCATCGGCATCGCCCGTGCGCTCGCCGTCCGCCCGGAATTCCTGATCCTCGACGAACCCACCTCGGCGCTCGACGTCTCCGTGCAGGCGGATGTGCTGAACCTCCTCCACCGACTGCAGGAAGAACTGGGTCTCACCTATTTCTTCATCAGCCACGACCTCGGCGTCATCCGCTATATCTGCGACGATGTCGCCGTGATCTATCGCGGCCGGCTGGTGGAACAGGGGCCGGTCGCGGAGATATTCGATCATCCGAAGAGCGACTATACGCGCATGCTTCTGGACGCGATGCCGGACCCCGATCCGGATCGTTCGCCGTTCCGCCGGAAGGCTGCCGTCTGAAT
Source organism: Neorhizobium puerariae (assembly GCF_042429745.1). Taxonomy (NCBI): domain Bacteria; kingdom Pseudomonadati; phylum Pseudomonadota; class Alphaproteobacteria; order Hyphomicrobiales; family Rhizobiaceae; genus Neorhizobium; species Neorhizobium puerariae. The sequence goes on from NZ_JBHMAA010000012.1 coordinate 38,625, forward strand.
GCAAGGAAGAAGAGGAAAACATGGCCCCCCACGAAGCGATGAGCGAGATTGCCGCCGAGGCGAAGACCTGGCGCCGTAAGCTCCACCAATATCCCGAACTGCTCTTCGACCTGCCGAAGACCTCGGCCCTGGTGGCCGAAAAGCTGAAGGAATTCGGCTGCGACGAGGTGGTGACCGGCATCGCCGGAACCGGCGTGGTGGGCGTCATCAAGGGCAGGCTCGGGGCGGGAAAGACGCTCGGTTTCCGTGCGGACATGGACGCCTTGCCGATGTCCGAGCAGACCAACCTGCCGCATGCCTCCAAAGTCGCGAACATGATGCATGCCTGCGGCCATGACGGGCATACAGCGACGCTGCTCGCTGCCGCCAAGCATCTCGCCGCCACGCGGGATTTCGCGGGCGCGGTCGTGGTCATCTTCCAGCCTGCCGAGGAGGGCGGCGCGGGTGGCCGGGTGATGATCGAGGAAGGCCTGCTCGAACGTTTCGGCATCGACGAGGTCTACGGCATGCACAACCAGCCGGGCCTTGCCGTCGGCTCCTTCGCCATCCGCCCCGGCCCGATGCTGGCGGCCGGTGACCGTTTCGTCGTGACGCTCAACGGCCGCGGCGGTCATGCCGCCTATCCGCATACGACCCGCGATCCGCTGCTTGCCGGCACCCATCTCGTCGGCGCGCTGCAGACGATCGCCTCGCGCTACACCAATCCCTTTGACCCGGTCGTGGTGTCCGTCACCTATTTCAGCGCCGGCAATCCGAGCGCGCTCAACGTCATTCCGGCCTCGATCCGGATCGGCGGCACGATCCGCACCATCGATCCAGAAACCCGCAAGTCGGTCGAAGGCCGGTTCCGCGACATCGTCAATGCCTCGGCCGCGCTTTTCGAGGCGGAGGCCGAAATCGAATGGCGCGCCGGTTATCCGGTCACCGTCAACGATCCCGACAAGACGAAGGTCGCGGTTGCGGCGGCGAAAAGCGTGGCGGGCGAGGAAAGGGTCAACGACGACTGGCCGCGCACCATGGGTTCGGAGGACTTCTCCTACATGCTGGAAAAGCGCCCCGGCGCGATGATCTGGCTGGGCAACGGCGATTCCGCCGCGCTCCACAATCCGGCCTACGATTTCAACGACGACGCCATCATCCACGGCATGCAATATTGGGCGGCGCTCGTCGAAGAACGTCTGAAGCCGGGCGTCTGATCATGCAGCAGGCCGAAATCGAAACGGGCATACGCCTCTCTTTCGAGAAACTGGTGGCGCTTCTCGCGCGCATCTTCATCCGCAACGGCGTCTCGCCGGAAAATGCGGGAGTCCTGGCGGAAAACTGCGCTTCCTGCGAACGCGACGGATCGTTCAGCCACGGCATCTTCCGCATTCCGGGCTATGTCTCGTCGCTGAAAAGCGGCTGGGTGGACGGCGCGGCGGTGCCGGCGGTCGAGGATGCCGGCGGAGCCTTCATCCGTGTCGATGCGCGGAACGGTTTCGCACAGCCCGCCCTGATGGCGGCGCGCGACCTTTTGATCGGGCGGACGAAGGAACACGGCATCGCGCTCCTGGCGCTGCGCCGGTCGCACCACTTCAGCGCGCTCTGGCCGGATGTCGAGCCGTTTGCGGACGAGGGGCTGGTGGCGTTGAGCTTCGTCAACAGCATGGCCTGCGTCGTGCCGCATGGCGGCCACAAGGCGATCTTCGGCACCAATCCGATCGCCTTTGCCGCCCCCCGCCGCGATGAGCCGCCTTTCGTTTTCGACCAGGCATCCAGCGCGCTCGCCAATGGCGACGTGCAGATCGCCGCCCGCGAAGGACGCTTGCTCGAACCCGGCATGGGCGTCGACAGGAACGGAGAGCCGACCCGAGATCCGAAGGCCATCCTTGATGGCGGTGCGCTTCTGCCTTTCGGCGGTCACAAGGGCGGGTCCATCGCCCTGATGGTCGAAATCCTGGGCGCGGCGCTGACCGGCGGCTATTTCTCCGGCGAGTTCGACTGGAGCGAGTTCAAGGGCGCGCAGACGCCGAAGACCGGCCAGCTCTTCATCGTCATCGATCCGGAACGCGGCGGCAACGATGTCTTCCGCGACCGCGTTTCGGAGATTTCCGCCCTCGTGCGGGAAGCGGGTCAGGAACGGCTGCCCGGGGACAGGCGCATGCAATCGCGCACCCGGTCGATGGCCGGGGGCATCGTGCTCAGCCAGGCCAATTACGACATGCTGCGAAGCTATGTCTGACGTGAGGATTTGAGATGCGGTCGTCGAAAGTGATCCATGTCGTCAGTTGCCATGCGGAAGGCGAGGTGGGCGACGTGATCGTCGGCGGCGTGCTGCCGCCGCCAGGCGAAACGCTCTGGGAACAGTCCCGGTTCATCGCCCGCGACGAGACGCTTCGCGATTTCGTGTTGAACGAACCGCGCGGCGGCGTCTTCCGCCATGTCAATCTTCTGGTTCCTCCCAAGGACCCCAGGGCGCAGATGGGCTGGATCATCATGGAACCGGCGGACACGCCGCCCATGTCCGGTTCCAATTCGATCTGCGTCTCGACGGTCCTTCTCGATACCGGCATCGTCCCCATGCAGGAGCCGGTGACGAAAATGGTTCTGGAAGCGCCGGGCGGACTGGTGGAAGTCACGGCGGAATGCCGGAACGGCAAGGCGGAGCGAATTCAGGTGCGCAACGTGCCGTCCTTTGCCGACAGGCTCGGCGTGCCGCTCGATGTGCCGGGCATCGGCAGGGTGACGGTCGACACGGCTTATGGCGGCGACAGTTTCGTCATCGTCAATGCCGAGGACCTCGGTTTCAAGATCAGGCCTGAGGAGGCGCGCGCGATTGCCGAGATCGGTGTGCGGATCACCAGGGCGGCGGATGAGCAGATCGGTTTTTCGCATCCGGAAAACCCGGATTGGGACCATTTCTCCTTCTGCCAGATCGCCGCACCGGTGAAACGCGACAACGGGGTCCTCACGGGTGCGAATGCGGTCGTCATCCGGCCCGGCAAGATCGACCGCTCGCCGACAGGCACGGGGTGTTCCGCGCGCATGGCGGTGCTGCATGCCCGCGGAGAGATCGCTGTCGGCGAAACCTTCGTCGGCCGGTCGATCATCGGCTCGGAATTCCGCTGCTCGATACAGTCGGAGACGACCGTCGGCGGCCGTCCGGCGATCTATCCGTTGATTTCCGGCCGTGCCTGGGTGACCGGCACGCATCAGCTCATGCTGGACCCGTCCGATCCCTGGCCGGGCGGCTATCGGCTTTCGGATACCTGGCCGGACATCGTCTGAGCGGGACCGAATCCGCTACTTTCCGCCGACCAGCTTCGGAGAAGGTCCGAAAGCCTTGCCCGGTCATCGGCATCGAGGCAGGGCAGGCCGGGAATCCGGACCTCGCCCACGGCGAGCCCCATGATGCTGACGGCTTCCTTCACCACGGTCACGTTGGCGCCGTTGCGGTATTTCGTGCGCATGCGTTCGAAAGGCTCGATGAGGTCGATGATCCTGCGGGCCTCGGCGAAGTTTCCGGCTTCCAGCGCGGCATGGATGGCGAGCGAAAACTGCGGCGCGACATTGACCAGGCCGGACGTGAAACCGCGCGCGCCGGCCGCGGTAAAGGCCGGCGCCCAGCTTTCCGCCAGGCCGCAGACGAAGAGCGCGTTGCCGGGATCGGAGGCCGCGATGGACCGCGACAGCAGGAGGATGTCCGTCGTCGCGAACTTGATGCCGGCGATGTTGGGATGGCTCGCCAGCCGCAGCATGTCGTCGAGGCTGAAGCCTTCGGCACGGACATAGGCGACGAGCGGCAGCGGCGAGGCCTCCGCAAGCCCGCGGAAGTAGTCGATCTGCGCCGCCGGTGCGGCGAAGGGGTCGACGGGCTGATGGGACATCACGGCCGAGGCGCCTGTTGCCTTTGCGGTTTTCGCCATGCCGATCGCCTCGCGCAGCGAGCGGCCGACGGCGGCCGTTACCGGGGCTTTTCCGTCCGCACCGGCGACGGCCGCTTCGGTGACGGTGCCGATCTCGGAAGGTGTCAGGGTATAGAACTCGCCGGTATTGCCCGCCGCCACGATATTGTGGATTCCGGCTGCCGCAACCCGTGCGTAGACGGTCCTGGTGATCCGGAGATCGACTTCGCCGTCGGCGCCGTAAGCGGTGATCGGCACGCCCGAGATACCTGTCAGCACCTTGCGGAATTCCTGGATATTCATGGTTCTTCCCTCTCCTGGGTTCGGGAGATGATCGGTTCAGATTGCGAAACGGTGGACCGGCGTGCCACGAATGCCGGTCTCGAAGGCGAGCACCGTCCCGTGCTCGAAAACACCGTTGTTGTCGGTCGAAAGGGTGGTCACGTAGATCGTGCCGAGGTCCGGGCCGCCAAAACAGGGCATGCTTGGACCCTTCGCCGGCATCATGTAGGCTTCGATCACCCCGCCCTCCGGCGAAAGCCGGTTGAGCCGGCTGCCCTGCTGCCCGGCAATCCAGTAGAAACCGTCGGCATCCATGGCGGCGCCGTCCGGCCGGCCTTCCTCGGGTGTAAAGTCGTGCAGGCGGCGGGGCGCGCCGGTCGCCCCTGTCTCCGGGTCGAAATCGAAGACCTGGGCAAACAGCCCGCTGCTGTCCGAATGGTACATGGTCCGGCCGTCCGGGCTCCAGGCGAGGCCGTTGGAGGTCATCATGTTCCCCTCGATGATCGTCGCGAAGGAGCCGTCCGGCATGACCCGGTAGAGGCGCGCATTGCCAGTCTGGGGGATCGCTTCGTCGCGCGTGCCGATCCAGAAGCAGCCGTCGGGCCCGACCTTTCCGTCGTTGAGCCGGCTATCGGGGCGTCCGTCGTCCGGGTCGCAGAACAGTTTCAGCGCGCCGGTCCTGGGATTCATGAGGTGCACGCCGTTCTCCAGCGCGACGGCGACATCGTCGCTCTCGCAGAGCGCCAGGCAGCCGATTTTCACCGGCATGTCGAAGCGGTCCACCCTGCCATCGGCGCGAAGGCGGATGGCCGCGGGGGCGAGGATATCCACGAGCCAGAGATCGCCGGTCCGGTCGTCCCAGGTCGGCGATTCCCCCACCTTCAGGGGGAAGTCGATCACGCGGCGAACCTCGGGGATGATGATCCTGGTCCCGTTCACGATACAGTCCCCGCGGGTACGACCAGACCATCGCCGTCACGCAGCCGGATCTGTCCGTCATGGTCGGGCTCGCAGAAACCGCCGCCCTGGAAGAAAGCGGCGACGGCGCCTTCGTTCGCCTGTTCGATGCGCAGATGCTCGCGGGCATCGTCCTGCGGCCGGTAACCCAGGCGTTCGGCAAGCTCGTCCCGCCACCAGCCTGCGTCGGTGCGGGACATGCCATAGACGACGGCGGCGGCGATATCGGGGTGCGTGAGGCCGATCTTCACCAGTTGCCAGAGATCGCGGCCGCTGATCCAGATCGCCGCGGAGCGTTCGCTGGTGGGATAGGTCGCCGCATTGCCGATGCGGATCGACAGCGTGCGGATGCCGGCCGTATCGTAGTAGAGGCCCGCCACGAGCTCGCCCCAGCATTTCGACAATCCGTAGCGGCTGTCCGGCCGCGGAACGTCGAGCGGCGTGATCGTCCGCGACCGGGGATGGAAGCCGGTGGCGTGATTGCTGGAGGCGAAGACGACGCGGGAGACGCCGTTTGCCCGTGCCGCCTCATAGAGATTATGGGTTCCGAGCACGTTGGTGCGCAGGATGTCGCCGATCTCCGCTTCACGCGGAATGCCGCCGAGATGGATGACGCCGTCCATGCCTTCCAGCGCCTCGCGCATGGCACGGGCATCGGCCAGGTCCGCTTCGAGGAAACTCTCGTTGGCCGCCAGGTTTCCCGGCGCTTTCAGGTCTATGAGCCGCAGATGCTCCGCCTCGGGGCAAAGAAACGCCCTGAGCTGCGAGGCGATATGGCCGGCGCCGCCCGTCATCGCTATCCGTTTCAAGATCCTCCTCCTCCCCGGCGCCTCCCTGCGCCGTGTCCGGAACTAACCTCCCACGCCCTGGAACATGCGGGCGCGTGCGTTCAGGATATGGGTCTTCATCGCGTCATGTGCTTCCGCTTCCCGACGCGCCAGGATGGCCTCGACGATCGCGGTGTGCTCATCCTGGACGTGGCGGACATGCAGCGGCGTCCGCTTCAGGCTGAGGCTGCGCGTCACCGACATGCCGATCGCGAAATGCGGCCTGAACCAGTCGCGCACCGTGACGTGGAACTGGTTGCCCGTCGCGGCGGCGATCGCATCATGCAGCGCCTGGTCCTCCTCCGCCCCGAGTTCGCCCACCTGGAGACAGTGTTCCAGCGCCGTCAGGGCCGCGGTGATGCGGATCTTGTCGTTGACCTGCCAGTTGCGGGCTGCAAGTTCCGCCGCCTCCGCTTCCAGTCCGGCGCGGAATTCGAAGAACCGCTGCACGTCGGCGAGCGAACCCACCGGCACCTGCTTCAGCACCGAGGAATCGGGCCGCTGCCGGACATAGGAGCCGGAACCCTTGCGCGAGACGATCAGCTGGTCGGCCCGCAGCCGTTCCAGCGCCTCGCGCACGACAGGCCTGGAGGCTCCCAGCATGATGGCGAGATTGGGCTCGGACGGAAGCCGTTCGTTGACGGGAAAGCGGCCGTCGGCGATCATCCCCACGATCTTCTCGTAGATGATGTCGCTGAAGCGAGGCTCGGCCTTTGCGGCCGCTATCACGCCGGTTTGGTCCATCAACGTCCCTTTTCACGTCTCCATTCGCGGAACTCGGCTTCGGCCTCCGGTCCGGGCGGGTAGAGCCCGAAAATTCCGCGTCCCGCCTTCACGCGTTCCTCGACGAAATCCTCGAAGGCCGTCTGTTCGACGGCCTCGTCGGCCACCTCTTTAGCCATGGCCGCCGGAATGACAACCACTCCCTCGTCGTCGCCGACGACGATGTCACCCGGATAGACGGGAACGTCGCCGCAGCCGATCGGCTGGTTGATGTCGAGCGCGTGGTGGCGGATGAGGTTGGTCGGCGCGGACGGCGCGGCATGATAGGCCGCGAACGGCAGTTTGGCGATATCCGGCGTATCGCGGAAGCCGCCGTCCGTCACCACGCCTGCCGCGCCGCGCATATGCAGCCGGGTCATCAGGATGGCGCCGGCCGAAGCCGCGGTGGAGTCCTTGCGGCTATCCATCACCAGAACGTGCCCGGGCGGGCATTCCTCGATCGCGCGCCGCTGCGGATGGGTGCGATCGGTGAAGACGCCGACATGATCGATATCCTCCCGCGCCGGAATGTAGCGCAGGGTGAATGCCGGCCCGACAAGCCGGGGCGCATCCGGGTTGATCTTGTGGATTCCATGAATGAACACGTTCCGAAGCCCGCGCTTCAGAAGGATGGTGGTCAGTGTGGCGGTCGAAACTCCCTTGAGCTTTTCCCGCGTTTCCTCGGTGAATGTCATCCGTCTCCTCCCAATGCGGTCATGCGTCCGCTTTTGCGTAGAGCTATTTAATCTGTAAAAATCTGTCAATACTTGTAATCATCTGAAAAGCGGCTTATGGTCCCCCTGCCCATCGGACGGAGGTCCGGGGCAATGGCGGCTGGGAGGCCGCGCGAGCCGTCCGGTGGTTTCGGCCGGGGACCGGGTTCGGGTCTGGAGGACATGGGAGGAGGATCAATGCGCGACGATGAATTCATTTCTGCCGGCGTAACCCGCCGGACGTTTCTGGCGGGTGTCGGCGGTGCCGTGGCCCTGTCCGTGGCGGGCGGCGGCGCTAGCGCGGCCGGTGGCAAGGAGGCGCCTCAACTGGCCGCGCTCGTCAAGGACGGAAAGCTGCCGCCGCTCGCCGAGCGGCTGCCGCAAAATCCGATGGTCGTGAAGCCTTACGAAAAGATCGGCGCCTATGGCGGCACGCTGAGGCGCGGCCTGCGCGGCTCGTCGGACCATAACGGCATCCTTCGCATGGTCGGCAATCAGGGCCTCGTGCGCTGGAACCTGGAATTCACCGAGGTTCTGCCGAACCTTGCCGAGAAATGGGACGTCAACGCCGACGCGTCGCAATTCACCTTCCATCTTCTGAAGGGTGCGAAATGGTCCGACGGCCACCCGTTCACTGCCGACGACGTCGTCTTCGCCATCGAGGATGTCGTCAAGAACAAGGAACTCTACAGCGCCACACCCGCGCAGATTTCCGTTGCCGGGAAGCCCGTGACCGTCGAGAAGATCGACGACTATACGGTGAAGTTCACGTTTGCGGCGGCGAACGCCCTCTATCTGGAGAACCTGGCCACACCGCTCGGCCAGCACCCGACGCTTTTCGCCAAGCACTACTGCAGCAAGTTCCTGCCGAAATACAATCCGAACCTCGACGCCGAGGTGAAGGCCGCCGGGGCGGCGAGCTGGACGGAGCTCTTCCGGGCGAAATGCGGCGACATCGAAATTCCCTCGCGCTGGGCCAATGCCGACAAGCCGACGCTCGATCCCTGGGTGATCAAGGAGCCCTATTCGGGCGGTGCGACCCGCGTGGTGATGACCCGCAACCCGTATTTCTGGCAGGTGGACACCGAGGGCAACCAGCTCCCCTACATCGATGAACTGAATTTCGGCATTTCGCAGGACGTCGAATCGCTGATGCTCAATGTCATCTCGGGCAAGGTCGATATCCAGGAACGTCATATCAACAGCCTGGCGAACAAGCCGACGCTCTCCCAGAACATGCAGAAGGGTGACTACCGGCTCCTGTCGCTGGTTCCTTCCGCGGCCCAGCAATGCTCCCTCTACCTGAACATGACCCACAAGGACCCGGCCCTGCGCAAGATATTTGCCGACAAGTCCTTCCGCCAGGCGCTGTCGATCGGCATCAACCGTCAGGAAATCATCGACATCGTCTATTTCGGCCAGAGCGAGGGCTACCAGACCGGGCCGCGACCCGGCCATCCCTGGTATCATGAGAAGCTGGCGCGGCAGTTCACGGAATACGATCCCGACAAGGCCAACGCCATGCTGGACAAGGCCGGCCTCGACAAGAAGAACGGCAGCGGCATCCGCCTGCGTCCCGATGGGCAGCCGGTCTTCTTTGCGATCGATGTCATACCGACGCTCTATCCGGATCTTGTCGACGTGCTGGAACTGGTGAAAGCGCATTGGGTCCAGATCGGCATCGACGTGAAAGTCAACACGATCGAACGCGCGCTTTATTATACGCGCGGCGACGACAATGCCCATGACGCCCAGGTCTGGCCGGGTCCGGGCGGCCTCGATCCGATGCTCGACCCGCGCGATTTCTTCGCCTTCCATCCGCAGGGCTCGCGTTACGCCATCCCGTGGACGCTCTGGTACACCTCGAACGGCGCCAAGGGCGAGGAGCCCCCGGAAAGCCAGAAGAAACGGATGAAGCTGTTCGACGACGCCCGCTCCACCGCCGATCTCGACAAGCGCGGCGCGATCATGAAGCAGATCTTCGATCTTGCTGCGGAGGACTTCGAGGTCATGGGGATCTGCCTTGCCGTCGGTGGTTTCGGCGTGATCCGCAACAACCTGCGCAACGTGCCGGAAAAGCAGCCGGACAGCTGGTCCTGGCCCAATCCCGGGCCGGCACTGCCGCAGCAGTTCACGTTCACGAGCTGATCTGTCTCGCCGGTGCCGCCGGCCGTTCCGGACGGCGGCACTCCTCCAAGTCCCGTTGCATGCATGCCTTGCGAAAGCGCCTGCTTCGCATCGGCATGCCGTGCAATCCGAATTGCGAGCATCCCATGCTGAATTTCGTCGTCAAACGACTTCTCTGGATGATCCCGTCGTTGTTTGCGGTCAGTTTTCTGGCCTTCGTGCTGATCCAGCTTCCCCCCGGCGACTTCGTCACGACCTATATCGCCACCCTCGCGTCATCCAACGAGGTGATCGACCAGAACACCGCGGCGCAATTGCGTGAACGGTTCGGGCTCGACCAGCCGATGCTGGTGCAATATCTCAAATGGATCTGGGGCATCGTCACCCGGGGTGATTTCGGCATTTCGTTCGAATGGCAGCAGCCCGTTTCCGGCCTCATCTGGGAGCGCATGGCGCTGACGCTGGTGCTCGCGCTCGCAAGCCTGATCGCCACCTGGGCGCTGGCGCTGCCGATCGGCGTCTATTCCGCCGTGAGGAAATATTCGATAGGCGACTATGCATTCACCGCCTTCACCTTCTTCGGCCTTTCCATCCCTTCCTTCCTGCTGGCGCTGGTCCTGATGTATGTGGCCGCCGTCGAATTCGGCGCGGATGTCGGGGGCCTCTTCTCGTCGCAGTATGAGACCGCTCCATGGAGCATCGCCAAGATGTTCGACCTCCTCAAGCATCTCTGGCTTCCGGTTGCGATCCTCGCGGTGTCTTCGACGGCGAGCCTCATCCGCGTCATGCGCGCCAACATGCTCGATGAACTGCCGAAACCCTATGTGACGACGGCGCGCGCCAAGGGGCTCTCCGAATTCCGGCTGCTGGTCAAATACCCGCTGCGCATCGCGCTCAATCCGTTCATCTCGACGATCGCCTGGCTTTTGCCGAACCTGATTTCCGGTTCGGTCGTGGTGGCGATCGTGCTGAACCTGCCCACCGCAGCGCCCCTGCTTCTCCAGTCGCTGATGGCGCAGGACATGTACCTCGCCGGAGCGTTCGTCCTGCTGATCTGCGCCCTGACGCTGATCGGTTCGCTGATCAGCGACATCCTGCTGGCGCTGGTCGATCCGCGCATCCGGCTCGAATAGGAGGGCGACATGGCCGACATCGCCATCACCAACATCCGCCCCGACCGCGCTGCCGTCGCCTCGCAATGGCAGCTCATCTGGTGGGCTTTCAAGCGGCACCGGCTTGCCATGGCCGCGCTCTTCGTCACGGTTGCGATGTATGTCGTCGCCGTCCTGCCCGGTTTCTTCGCCGTCAACGATCCGATCGCCCAGAATGCGCGCGCGACCTTCCATCCGCCGCAGCGCATCCATCTCTTCGACACCACCAACGGGTTAGAATTCGGACTGCATTATTATCCGCTGAAGCTGACGCGCGACCCGAACACGCTTGCCGCGATCTTCGTGGAAGACACGGCGAGGAAGATACCGATCGAGCTTTTCGGGCGCGGTTATACCTATTCCGTGCTCGGCCTGTTCGAGAGCGATATCCATCTCCTGGCGACGACGGACAAGACCAGGCCGCTCTTCCTGTTCGGCGCCGACCGGCTGGGCCGGGATGTCTACAGCCGCACGGTGCAGGGGGCCCAGGTGTCGCTGTCGATCGGTCTCGTCGGCGTCTTCCTGTCGCTTCTGCTCGGCATCGTGCTCGGCGGCATATCGGGCTATTATGGCGGCCGCATCGATTTCGTCCTGCAGCGGGTGATCGACTTCGTCCTGTCGCTGCCGACGATTCCCATCTGGCTGGCGCTTGCGGCCGCCCTGCCGCAGGGCTGGCCGGCCACGCTGCAATACATGATGATCACCATCATCCTGTCCTTCACCGGCTGGGCACAGCTTGCCCGCGTCGTGCGCGGCCGGTTCCTGTCGCTCCGCACGGAGGAGTTCGTGGCCGCCGCGCGCCTCGACGGCGTGCCCGAGGGCCGCATCATCTTCCGGCACATGCTGCCGAGTTTCGCGAGCCACATCATCGCCTCGATGACGCTTGCCGTGCCGGCCATGATCCTTGCCGAGACGTCGCTGTCCTTCCTCGGCCTCGGCCTGCAGCCGCCGACGATTTCCTGGGGCGTGCTGCTGCGCGAGGCGCAGAACATCCGCTCCATTGCCACCGCGCCCTGGCTGTTCATGCCGGGCCTTGCGGTCGTCATCGCGGTCATGGCGCTCAACCTCTTCGGCGACGGTCTGCGCGACGCGGCCGATCCCTACAACAAGTGAGGCGCCGATGACCGATATCCTGTCCATCGCACCCCGTCCTTCGATGCCGATCAGCAAGCCGCTGCTCGAAGTCAGGAACCTGGTCACGGAGTTTCCGCTGCGTACGGGCGTCTTCCGCGCGGTCGACGACCTGTCCTTCTCGATCGAGCCGGGCAAGACGCTCTGCGTGGTCGGCGAGAGCGGGTCGGGCAAGTCGGTGACGGCCCGCTCGATCCTGCAGATCGTCGACGCTCCCGGCCGGATCGCTTCCGGCTCGATCCTGCTCAACCGGCAGGACGGTTCCTCGCTCGACCTCGCCCGGCTCGATCCGCGCGGCAAGGCGATCCGCGCGGTGCGCGGCCGCGACATCGCCATGATCTTCCAGGAGCCGATGTCGTCGCTCTCGCCGGTGCATACCGTCGGCGACCAGATCACCGAAGTGCTTCGCCTGCATCTCGACATGAGCAAGGCGGAAGCGCGCCAGGAGGCGATCTCGCTTCTGCGGCAGGTCGAGATCCCCGATCCGGAAATGGCGCTGGATCGCTACGCCTTCCAGTATTCGGGCGGCATGCGCCAGCGCGCCATGATCGCCATGGCGCTTGCCTGCAAGCCGCAGCTTCTCATAGCCGACGAACCGACCACCGCCCTCGATGTCACGACCCAGGCCGAAATCCTCGACCTGATCTCGCGGCTCCAGAAGGCGCACGGCATGGCCGTGCTCTTCATCACCCACGACATGGGCGTCGTCGCCCAGATCGCCGACGACGTTCTCGTCATGCACCATGGCGTGATGAAGGAATACGGCCCGGTCGACGAGATTTTCCATGCGCCGAAGGACCCTTACACGAAGATGCTGATTGGTTCGGTCCTGAAGCTGGAGCAGAAGGCGGAGATCAGGCTGGCCCGCCCGCCGCTCGACACCTCCGTCGACCCGATCCTCGATATCCGCAACCTCTCCATGCATTTCGGGCAGATGAAGGCGCTGGACAGCGTGTCGATCGCGCTTCTTCCCGGCGAGACGCTCGGCATCGTCGGCGAAAGCGGTTCGGGCAAGACGACGATGGGCCGCTCGATCATGCGCCTCTACGATCCGACCGCCGGCGAGATGTATTACCGCCGCGCCGACGGCACGATGGTCGATCTCGCCACGCTTGGGGGCGCTGAGCTGAAGGCCGCGCGGCGCGAATTGCGCATGGTCTTCCAGGACCCGTTCGGTTCGCTCAATCCGCGCATGACCGTCGCCCAGGTGATCGGCGAGCCGCTGCTCGTCAACGGGATCGCCCGGGGCAGGGAGCTTGATGAGCGCGTCTGCCACCTGATGGAGCAGGTCGGCCTTGACCCCGCGACACGGGAGCGTTATCCGCACGCCTTTTCCGGCGGCCAGCGCCAGCGCATCGGCATCGCCCGGGCGATCACGCTCAACCCGCGCGTCATCGTGGCGGACGAGGCGACCTCCGCCCTGGACGTCTCCGTGCGTTTCCAGGTGCTCGATCTCCTGATGCGGCTGCAGGATCAGCTCGGCCTCGCCTATATCTTCATCAGCCACGATATCGGCGTGATCCGCTACATGTGCGACCGGGTCGGCGTCATGTATCGCGGCAGGCTCGTCGAGGTGGGAGAGGCCGACAAGGTCTGCAACGCGCCCGACCATCCCTATACGCAGGCATTGCTCTCGGCCATTCCGAGGCCGGACCCGCGCGACCGCGACCGATCGAGGCGGTTCCGCTACATCGAACCCAGCCCCCATATCGAAATCAGCAACGTCAAGAATGGAAGTTCTGCACGATGAAGATCACAGGAATACGCACCTTTCTCATGCACGCGGGCCAGCCCGACCGTTCGAAATGGGCGTCCGATGGCCATGCAAGCCATGTCACCCAGCACAAGCTCGAAGGCACGCGCAACTGGCTCTTCCTGAAGATCGAGACGGACGAGGGCATCACCGGCATCGGCGAATGCTCCGGCTGGCCGCGGGTGATCGAGACGGCCATCAAGGATCTCGCGCCCCTTCTGATCGGCGAGGACCCGGCCCATATCGAAAAGCTGTGGCAGAAGATGGCGATCGCCATGATGGGCCACGGCATGCTCGGCACGGTCGGCGGCGGCGCCATGACCGGCATCGACATGGCGCTCTGGGATATCAAGGGCAAGGCGCTCGGCGTGCCGGTCTGGAACCTGCTCGGGGGCAAGGTCCGCGACCGCATCCCGATCTATTCGCATGCCAATACGGTGGAACAGGCCCTTGCGGTGAAGAACCGCGGCATCAAGGCGCTGAAATGCGGCGGCGTGTCCGATCCGGTCCGCAAGGTCGACATGCTGCGCGAGGCGGTGGGCGACGAGATGGATATCGCGATCGACCTGCACGGCCCGCCGTGGATGACGCCGGCCGACGCCTGCCGCCTCGTGCGCAAGCTCGAACCCTATGAACTGCTCTGGGTGGAGGACCCGATCGCGCCTGACAATGTCGAGGGTTACCGCCGCATCCGCGATGCGGCCCATATCCCCCTCGCTTCCGGGGAGCGCACCGCGACCATCTTCGGCGAACGTCAGCTCATCGAGGAGGAACTGGTGGACGTCATCCAGCCGGATACGGGACGCGCCGGCGGGATCACCCAGATGAAGAAGATCGCCGCCATGGCGGAAGCCCATCATATCCAGATGGCGCCCCATTCCGGTTCGCTCGGGCCCGTCGCGGAATATGCCGCGCTGCATGTCCTGGCTTCGATCCCGAACGCGCTCATCCTGGAACGGATCGACGACGACTGGGAAGGACGCCAGCACGTCGTCGTGCCGCATCCGGTCCAGGAAGGCGGATCGATCGCGGTCCCGGATGCGCCGGGTCTCGGCTGCGATATCGACGAGGAATTCGTCGCCCGCTTCCCGAGCGATGGCAACGTCTCGGTGCCGGTTCAGGAGAGCGGGAAATCCTACAATCCCGGCACCTATGGCGAACGCCTCTATGTGCAGACGCGCCTGTCGCGCCGCCATTACTTCAACACCTGAAAGGCAGGGCAGAGATGAAGATCGATCGGATGCGGGTCTTCATGACCCGCGACAAGGACCGGCCGCGCGTCATCGTCGCGCTCGATACCGACGATGGCCTGACCGGCTGGGGCGAGTGCTACAATCATGGACCCGACAAGGCGCTGCCGCCGTTGCTCGATTATCTCTACGGCTTCGTCGCCGGGCAGGACCCGACGCGGGTGGATTTCCTCGTCAACCTGATGATCCAGCAGAGCCGGTTTCCCCCCGGCGCGCTGGGGCTGGCGGCGATTTCCGGCCTCGACCATTGCCTTTGGGACCTCGCGGCGAAGGCGGCCGGCGTGCCGGTCTACAAGCTGCTGGGCGGTGAGGTGCGCGACAGGGTGAAGGTCTATGCAGGTGTCTATACGGCGCCCGATGCGCCGGCGGCGCGCGACGAGCTCGACCGGCTGAACGAGGGCTGGGGTTTCACCGCCTTTAAGCTCAGCCCCTGGCGGATCGACATGCACGCCAACCGCTGGGGCAATGTGGTCAGGGCTTCGGCCGATTACTTCCGCCAGCTGCGCGAGACCGTGCGCGACGACTACGAGATCGCCTTCGACGCGCATGCCAAGATCTATGAGCCGGCGGCGGCCCGCCAGCTCGGCAATGCGCTGGCGCCCTACGATCCGCTGTTCTTCGAGGAACCGCTGAGACCAGAGAACATCGAGGCCTGGGGGGAACTCAA
This sequence comes from Neorhizobium puerariae, assembly GCF_042429745.1. Taxonomy (NCBI): domain Bacteria; kingdom Pseudomonadati; phylum Pseudomonadota; class Alphaproteobacteria; order Hyphomicrobiales; family Rhizobiaceae; genus Neorhizobium; species Neorhizobium puerariae. The sequence goes on from NZ_JBHMAA010000012.1 coordinate 54,129, forward strand.
GCAGGGGCTTCAATGCACGCTGGCGACGGGCGAATCCCTCTACAGCCGCTATGAATTCCTGCGGCTCCTGCAGGTGAAGGGCACCGATCTGATCCAGCCGGACATCTGCGTGGTCGGCGGGATAACGGAAATGAAGCGGATCGCGACGCTCGCCGAAGCCTTTTATGTCGGCATTGCGCCGCATAACCCGATGGGACCGCTGGCGACCGCGGTCAACGTGCACTTCTCCGCGGCGCAGCAGAACTTCAAGATCCTGGAATACCGGCTGCCGAAGGGGCAGGCCTATGTCTATGGCGGCACGGAGATCGAGAAGCGGGAGGATACGACCCGTTATGTCGTCGATCCCTACCTGCCGAAGGATGGCTATCTGGAGCTCCGGCCGGATCGTCCCGGCTGGGGCGTCGAGATGGACGAAAAGGCGATGCGGGAGGATGGTTACGTCCACTGGCAGCGGCGCGTGCCGAAGCGGCCGGACGGCTCCTATGCCTTCGCCTGACTGGCGCAAGATCAGGAGCGGGCGTCTGGAAGCCCGCTTCCTTCCCGAAAACGGCGGGCGGATGACCCATCTCGTCCACGACCGCCTCGGCGATATCCTGGTCCCGACCGCGGAACCGGGATTCGATCCGCTGAACTGGCCGAAGGCCGGCGCCTATCCCCTGTTTCCCTATCACAACCGGCTCGTCGGGGCGGCTTTCACGCATGAGGGGCGGCGTCACGAGGTCCTGCCGCATCCGCTGCTGGTCACCGATGCCCAGCACGGTCCGGCCCACCGGCGGCCCTGGCATGTCGTCGCGCAGGAGGCGGACAGGATCGAGCTTGCCGTGGACTACGGGGCCGATGCGGACTGGCCGTTCGATTTCCGCGCCGTCCAGCGCTTTGCGCTTGATGGCGATCGCCTTGATGTCGAGCTGTCTATGGCCAATACGGGAGACCTCTCCATGCCGGGTGGTTTCGGCTGGCATCCCTATTTCGCGGCCGGCCTCGACAAGGCGGTTTCGTGCGACGCGTCAGGGATCTGGCCGGTGAACGAAACCGGCATTCCGGCCGGCGGCGTGTCGCCGGCGTCACGAACGGACGGGGAGCCGTCCCCCCGTGAAGGCTTCACGGTTTTTCTCTCCGGTTGGCGCAGCGCCGCCGCTGTCCTGAATGGCGGAGCCCGCATCACGCTCACCGCAGGCCCCGAATTGCCGCATGTCGTGGCGCACCGGACAGCCGGCTATGTTTGTCTGGAACCCGTTTCCCATGTGGCGGGGGCCTTCGGTTTTCCGCCCGGGGAACAGGCGGCGGCCGGGCTTTTCGTGCTTCAGCCGGGGGAGGCGCGGTCGGCCCGGCTTTCGCTCCATGTGGAGGGCGCTCTACCCCATTGAATCGACGCATCGTGCTTTCCGAAAATCGATTCCGATTTTCGGGCCGATGCTGCAGGCCGTGCCGGGGGCCGGATGCCCGCTCAGGCTTTTTCCACCGCGCTTGCCGGCTGCATCTTCACGAATGCCGTAAGGTCGTTCTCGTCGAGCGTTTCCTTTTCGAGCAGGAGCCGTGCCGACTGCTCCAGCGCATTCCGTCGTTCCGTCAGGATGGCCACGGTCCGGTCGAAGGTCTCGTCGACGATCCGGCGAACCTCCTCGTCCACGGCTGCGGCGGTTTCGTCCGAATATTCGTGTTCCTGCGGTCCGTAATAAGGCTGGTCGGTGGCGAGGAAGGAGCGCCGGTCCTTTTCCAGCGCCACATGTCCGAGCTTCTCGGTCATGCCGTAGCGGGTGACCATGGCCCGGGCGATGTCCGTCACCTTCATCAGGTCGTCCGCCGCCCCCGTTGAAAGATGGTGATAGACGATCCATTCCGCCGCCCGGCCCCCGAGCAGCACCGCCATCTTGTTTTCCAGCTCTTCCCGGGTCATCAGGAAGCGGTCTTCGGTCGGCCGCTGGATCGTATAGCCGAGCGCGCCGATGCCCCGCGGGATGATCGAGACCTTGTGGACGGGGTCGATGCCCGGCAGCGCCATGGCGACGAGCGCATGCCCCATCTCGTGATGAGCGACGATCTCGCGCTCCTTGGGATTGAGCAGGCGGTTGCGTTTTTCCAGCCCCGCCACGATCCGTTCGATCGCGTTGTTGAAATCGTCCATGGTGACGGCATCCGCCTTCCGCCGGGTGGCGAGCAGCGTCGCCTCGTTGACGAGATTGGCAAGATCGGCGCCGGTGAAGCCGGGCGTGAGCGCGGCGATCTGCCCGACATCGACTTCCGATGCCAGCTTCGCCTTTTTCAGATGCACGTTGAGGATCTGGATGCGGCCGACCTTGTCGGGCCGGTCGACCAGGACCTGGCGGTCGAAACGGCCGGCGCGGAGCAGGGCGGGATCGAGAATTTCCGGCCGGTTGGTGGCCGCAAGCAGCACTAGTCCCGCAGACGAATCGAAGCCGTCCAGTTCCACCAGAAGCTGGTTCAGTGTCTGCTCCTTCTCGTCGTGGCCGCCGGCCATGGGCCCTATGCCGCGGGCGCGCCCCAGGGCGTCGAGTTCGTCGATGAAGATGATGGCCGGGGCCTTGGCGCGCGCCTGTTCGAAGAGATCGCGGACGCGGGCGGCCCCGACGCCGACGAACATTTCCACGAATTCCGAGCCGGAGATGGAAAAGAACGGCACCGCGGCCTCGCCGGCCACGGCTCTCGCAAGCAGCGTCTTGCCGGTTCCGGGCGGGCCGACGAGCAGCACTCCCTTCGGCATGCGTCCGCCGAGCCGGCCGTAGCCGACCGGGTCCTTGAGGAAATCGACGATTTCCTTGAGCTCGTCCTTCGCCTCGTCGACACCGGCCACGTCCTTGAACGTCACGCCGGTATCGGACTGGACATAGACCTTGGCGCGGCTTTTGCCGATCTGCATCAGGCCGCCGCCGACACCTCCGCCCATCCGCCGCAGCATGAACATCCAGACGCCGACGAAAAGCGCCACGGGAATGACCCAGGAGAGGATGTCGCGCAGGAACGTGCTTTCGATCTGGCCGGTCACCACCACGCCATGCTGCTGGAGCTGCTGGGCGAGATCGGGCTGGACGCGCGTGGTGATGAAATAGGGGCGCTCGTTCTGCGGTTCCTTGTAGCGGCCCTGGATATAGTTGTCGGAAACGGCGACCTCCGCGATCTTGCCGTCCCTCACATCGGTTTCGAACTGGCTGTAGGGTATCTGGGCCACCTGCGTCGCGGTGGTGAAGACATACTGGAACAGCAGAAGGCCGAGGAAGGCAGCGGCCCAATACCAGATATGGAACTGTGTCTTCTTGTTCATGGCCATGCTTGCTCCTGCTTACCCCGAACCGAACGGCCGGCGCGCCGCCCGTGGCTAATCTAGGAACATTCCGGAGAATTATCCACACGATCGCGACGAAGATGGAATGCGGACATTCCGGTGCGGCGCTCCTCGCAATGGCTGCCGCTTCCAGGCGCCCTCAAATGCGGCGGGATGACGGGCGGTGGCTCGGTGTTGCACTTGCTCCGCCTGTGATAGGGTCGCGCAGGCCCATCCCCAAGCGAAAGACACGGCATGCCCGTTCAGCGTATCAGTTTTTATGTGCTCCTGGTCCTGGTGAGCATCGCATTCATTGCCGTCGTCCTGCCCTTCTATTCCGCGATATTCTGGGCCGTTGTGCTGGCCATCGTCTTCTTTCCCCTGCATGCCAGGCTGGAAGCCGGGCTCGGCGGGCATTCGAATGTCGCCGCCGCGCTTTCCGTCCTGGTCTGCCTCTGCCTCGTCATCATTCCGGGGCTGATCGTCCTCAGCTCCCTCCTCCAGCAGGGCAACAATCTCTATCAGCGCATCGACAGCGGAGAGATCGATATCCGGCTTCTTCTCCAGAAGCTGCAGGAGAGCCTGCCCGTTTACATCCAGGACCGGATTCGCACGCTCGAGCTGAACGGCTTCGACGAGCTGCGGAACCGCATCTCCGGCGCACTCATGCAGGGCGGCAGCTTCTTTGCGGGACGGGCCCTGAGCCTGGGGCAGAACACGCTTCAGTTCTTCGTCGCCTTCGGCGTGATGCTTTATCTTCTGTTCTTCCTGTTCCGTGACGGGCGCTCGCTTGCCCGGATCATCAGGAGGGCTCTTCCGCTCACCGATGCGCATACGCGCCAGTTCACGTCCAAATTCACGTCGGTGATCCGGGCGACGGTCAGGGGCAATATCATCATCGCTATCCTGCAGGGAGCGATCGGGGGCGTCGCCTTCTGGGCATTGGGCGTGGAGCCGGCCTTGCTCTGGGGCGTGCTGATGAGCTTCCTCTCCCTGCTTCCGGCGGTGGGCGCCGCACTGATCTGGGTGCCCACGGCGGCCTATCTGGCGCTCTCCGGCTTCTGGATCAAGGCCGTCGTCCTGGTTCTGATCGGCGTCCTTGTGATCGGTCTCGTCGACAATCTCCTGAGGCCGCCGCTGGTCGGCAAGGAAACCAAGATGCCGGATTATGTGGTGCTGATCTCCACCATCGGCGGCATTTCGCTGATCGGCATCAACGGTTTCGTCATCGGCCCGCTGATTGCGGCCCTCTTCATCGCCGCCTGGGATATCTTCGTGGAGGAACAGGGCAAGCCGGGTGGCGAGGCCGGCTGATCGGGCGGCGACCGGCGCTCATGCCTAGCGCAGTTTGTAGGGCGTGGTTTCGCGCATGTTGTGGTCGACCGAGATCCGGCGGCGGAAGGGCGGCACCGCCCGGCTCGTGCAGTTCGGCCGCTCGCAGATGCGGCAGGATATGCCGATCGGGTCGAAACCTGCGCGATCGGCCAGGTTGAGATCGTCCGCGTAGACGAAGGCTTCCGCATAGGAAACCTCGCAGCCGAGCGCCAGCGCATAGACCGGCTGGTGCGTCCGGAAGCCGCCTATGCCCTTGCTCACCTGGGTGGCGAGACAGAGATAGCGTATGCCGTCCGGCGTCTCGGCGAGCTGGCGGATGATGCGGCCCGGCGCCTCGAAGGCCTGGTGCGCGTTCCAGAGGGGACAGGCCGCGCCGAAGCGGGCGAATTGCAGCTTGGTCGCGCTGTGCCGCTTGGTGATGTTGCCGGCCCGGTCGATCCGGGCAAAGAAGATCGGCACGCCCTTGAGGCCCGGCCGCTGGAGGGTGGAGAGCCGGTGGCATACCTGTTCCAGCGACGCGCCGAAACGGGCCGCCAGAAGCTCGATGTCGTGCCGGAGCTCCCGCGCCGCCTTCAGGAAGGTTTGGTAGGGCATCATGAGCGCGCCGGCGAAATAGTTTTGAAGGCCGATGCGGCAGACATCCGCCGCCTCCTCGGTGCGGAAGCCGGCGCTGCGGATGATCGTATCGGCAAGGGCGCCGGCATGGAGCTGGGCGATCTGCACCGCCACCTGGAAAACGCGGGTCTGCACCGGCGCATAAGGGTTCAGCGTCAGCACGCGGGAGGCCGGATCGTAATGGCGGATGGTGTGCGTCGGCATCGGGCCGTGCACCACGCGGACGCCGAACTGCCTCTCCACATATTCCGTCAGGATCGGATGGCTGTCGGCGGCCGGCAGGCCGAGATCGTGCGCCAGCTTTTCCGCGGCGGTATCGAGGTCGTGGAGATAGTTGTCGACGAAGTGAAAGAAGTCCCGCACCTCGTCATAGGGCGTGGTTTCCGCAGCGGCCGCCCGCCCCAGCCTGTCGTCCATGCTGGCGAGCTGCTCGCCGTTGCGGCGGTAGGCCTGGTGACAGGCGATCAGCGCATGCGCCAGGCCCGGCGCGTTCTGGGTCACCAGCTTCAGTTCCTGCAGGCTCGGCGCATAGGCCTCGAACAGCGGATCGGACAACGCTTCGGCCAGCGCCGAAAGGAGCCGGTCCGTTTCCCCGGTCGAAAGTTCGGATATGTCGAGCTGGAACTTGTCGGCGAGCGCCAGCAGCACGGCGGCCGAGACCGGCCGCTGGTTGTTCTCGATCTGGTTGAGATAGCTGGTGGAGATGCCGATGCGTTCGGCGAACTGGCTCTGGGTCGCATTGCTCGCGGCCCGCAATTCCCTTACCTTCCTGCCGATAAAGAGCTTACCGATTGCCATGTTCGCAAATTCGCATTTTTGAGTTTGCGATTTTATAATTCCACATATGCACGCGTTCAATGCTTTTCTGGAACATGGCGACAGGATAAGAAAAAATCGAAGTATCCGGGAGTGATCATGCGGGCAGTTTTGGGTGAGGTCGAGAGGCGTCGGGCGGAAGCCCGGCTCGGCGGGGGTGAGAAGCGCATCGCGGCACAGCATGCCAAGGGCAAGCTGACGGCGCGCGAGCGCATCGAGGTGCTGCTGGACGAGGGCTCCTTCGAGGAGTTCGACATGTATGTCACCCACCGTGCGGTGGATTTCGGCATGGCCGGTGAGAAGGTCGCGGGCGACGGCGTCGTCACCGGCTGGGGCACGATCAACGGCCGCCAGGTCTACGTTTTCTCGCAGGATTTCACCGTCCTCGGCGGCTCCCTCTCCGAGACCCATGCGCAAAAGATCTGCAAGATCATGGATATGGCGGCGCGCGTCGGCGCCCCCGTGATCGGGCTGAACGATTCCGGCGGCGCCCGCATCCAGGAAGGCGTCGCCTCGCTCGCCGGCTACGCGGAAGTCTTCCGCCGCAATGCCGAGGCCTCCGGCGTCATCCCGCAGATTTCCGTCATCATGGGGCCCTGCGCCGGCGGCGCGGTCTATTCCCCGGCCATGACCGATTTCATCTTCATGGTGCGCGACAGTTCCTACATGTTCGTCACCGGCCCGGATGTGGTGAAGACCGTCACCAACGAGATTGTCACGGCGGAGGAACTCGGCGGCGCCCGCACCCATACGCAGAAGTCGTCCGTCGCCGATGCTGCCTTCGAGAACGATATCGAGGCGCTTGAGGCGGTCCGCCAGCTTTTCGATTTCCTGCCGCTGAACAACCGCGACAAGGCGCCGGTACGGCCCTTCCACGACGACCCGGCCCGCATCGAGAACCGGCTCGACAGCCTCATCCCCGACAGCCCGACCAAGCCTTACGACATGAAGGAGCTGATCCTGGCGATTGCCGACGAGGGCGATTTCTTCGAGATCCAGGAAGCCTACGCGAGGAACATCATCACCGGCTTCATCCGGCTCGAAGGCCAGACGGTCGGCGTCGTCGCCAACCAGCCGATGGTGCTGGCCGGCTGCCTCGACATCGATTCCTCGCGCAAGGCCGCCCGTTTCGTTCGTTTCTGCGACGCCTTCTCGATCCCGATCCTGACGCTGGTCGACGTGCCGGGCTTCCTGCCGGGCACGGCGCAGGAATATGGCGGCGTCATCAAGCACGGGGCCAAGCTGCTTTTCGCCTATTCGGAAGCGACGGTTCCGATGGTGACGCTGATCACGCGGAAGGCCTATGGCGGCGCTTATGACGTTATGGCCTCGAAACATATCGGCGCCGACATAAATTACGCCTGGCCGACGGCCGAGATCGCGGTCATGGGCGCCAAGGGCGCGACGGAGATCCTCTACCGTTCGGAGCTCGGCGATCCGGAGAAGATCGCGGCGCGCACCAGGGAATACGAGGAGCGCTTCGCCAATCCCTTCGTGGCGGCCGAGCGCGGCTTCATCGACGAGGTGATCATGCCGCATTCCTCGCGCCGTCGCATCGCCCGCGCCTTCGCCTCGCTTCGCAGCAAGCAGGTCACGACGCATTGGAAGAAGCACGACACGATTCCGCTGTGAGGACGGAGGAATAGCCATGGCCAATCTTCCCGACATGACGAAACATCGGGGCTTTCCCTCCGGCATGCCGGGCACGGGAATCCAGTTCGTCATCCGCCGCGCGAACCCGAAGGGCGTGACGCCGATCAAGGCCCTTCCCCGTCGTGCCCGGCCGGGCTCCCAGGAACATCGGGTCGACGCGGCCTTCCTGCATGCGCTCTGGCACCATTTCGGGGCTGAACCCTTCGAGCGCGGCAATCTGGACGCCGCGCGGCTGAGCCTGCTTTTCGGGCGCGAGGTCGTGGCCGCGGAGAAGGATTTCGATCCGCTGTCCTATGAGGCGCTGCTGGTGATCAACGAGAAGACCGCGCGCCAGAGCTTTCCGGAATCTTTCGAAGACGTGATGGAGGTCTAGGGCGATGCGGGAGAAAATCGTCGTCGCTCATCCTCTCAAGGCGAGCATGAGCCGGCTTTTCGATCCGGAGCGCTGGCTCCGGAAAAGACTGGAAAGGCAAAGGGCGCGCCATGCGTCTGGCAATGACCGTCGCAAGCCGAAGCTGACGCCGGAGGAGGCGCGCCGGGATCACTGGCAGATGCTGCGGTTCATGGGGCTTCACGCGCTTGCGGGCATTCTGATCGGCGCGGGCACCGGCATCGCGCTCATCCTGCTCGATATCGGCGGCCTCGGCACCCAGGTCTCCCGTGCGGCCAACCCGGTCCTTCCCGTTCTCCTGGTGATCGTTCCCTTCGCCTCGATCTTCGGCGGCGCGGCTGCGGCTTCCGCCATTCTCACCCTTCCCTATGAAAAGAAATACCGCGACGACGAAGACGATCGCGATTCCGGAAACTGATGTGATGTTCAAGAAAATCCTGATCGCCAATCGTGGGGAAATCGCCTGCCGCGTCATCAAGACCGCGAGGAAGATGGGTATCGAGACGGTCGCCGTCTATTCCGATGCCGATCGCGACGCGCTGCATGTGCGCATGGCCGACGAAGCCGTGCATATCGGCCCGGCGCCATCCTCGCAGTCCTATATCGTCATCGACAGGATCGTCGATGCGATCCGCAGGACCTGCGCCGACGCCGTCCATCCGGGCTATGGCTTCCTGTCGGAAAACGCCGCCTTCGCCGCCGCGCTGGAAAAGCAAGGCGTCGCCTTCATCGGCCCGCCGGTGAAGGCCATCGAGGCGATGGGCGACAAGATCACCTCGAAAAGGATTGCGGCCGAAGCGGGCGTCAGCACCGTGCCCGGCCACATGGGCCTCATCGAGGATGCCGACGAGGCGGTGAGGATCGCGTCTTCGATCGGTTATCCGGTGATGATCAAGGCGTCGGCCGGCGGTGGCGGCAAGGGCATGCGCATCGCCTGGAACGACGCCGAGGCCCGCGAGGGCTTCCAGTCCTCGAAGAACGAGGCGAAGAGTTCCTTCGGCGACGACCGCATCTTCATCGAGAAGTTCGTGACCGAGCCGCGACATATCGAGATCCAGGTGCTCGGCGACCAGCACGGCAACACGCTTTATCTCGGAGAGCGCGAATGCTCCATCCAGCGGCGAAACCAGAAGGTCATCGAGGAGGCGCCGTCGCCTTTCCTCGACGAGGCGACGCGGCATGCGATGGGCGAGCAGGCCGTGGCGCTCGCGAAGGCCGTCGGTTATTTCTCCGCCGGCACGGTGGAATTCATCGTCGACGGCAAGCGCAATTTCTACTTCCTCGAAATGAACACCCGCCTGCAGGTCGAGCATCCGGTGACGGAACTGATCACCGGCATCGACCTTGTCGAGCAGATGATCCGTGTCGCGGCCGGGGAAAAGCTCTCGTTCGGCCAGGATGGCGTGAAGCTCAACGGCTGGGCGATCGAAAGCCGGCTTTATGCGGAGGACCCCTACCGCAACTTCCTGCCCTCGATCGGCCGGCTTGTCCGCTATCGGCCGCCCGTGGAGGGCCGGCGGGATGACGGTGTCGTCGTGCGCAACGATACCGGCGTCTTCGAAGGCGGCGAGATTTCCATGTATTACGACCCGATGATCGCCAAGCTCTGCACCTGGGCGCCCGGGGGGGCGCCAGGCGAAAGCGCTTCGGCGCGCCTGAAGGCGATCGACGCCATGGGCGCTGCGCTGGACGATTTCGAGGTGGAGGGCATCGGCCATAACCTGCCCTTCCTCTCGGCGGTCATGGGCCAGGAGCGGTTCCGCGCCGGCCGGCTGACCACCGCCTATATCGCCGAGGAATTTCCGGAGGGCTTTTCCGGCGTTCAGCCGGACGATGCTTCGGCCGGAAAGCTCGCCGCCATCGCCGTCCTGATCAATCAGGCCATCCAGGAACGGGCGGTGCAGATCTCCGGCACGATCGGCAATCACCGCCGCGTCGTCGGCAAGGAATGGATCGTCACGCTCGCCGGCTTCGAAAAGCCGGTCGCGCTCGAAACGACCTCCGACGGAGCCGTCATCGTCTTTGCGGACGGAACGCGGCTTGCGGCCGCGAGCGGCTGGCTGCCGGGCCAGAGCCATGCCGCCTTCCATGTCGGCGGCGAGGTGATGGGCGTGAAGGTCAATCTCGTCGGTCAGGCCATCCGGCTCCGCTGGCGGGGCATGGATGTCGCCGCCCGCGTCCGTTCTCCGCGTGTCGCCGAGCTTGCCCGGCTGATGCCGGTGAAACTGCCGCCGGATACGTCCAGGATGCTGCTCTGCCCGATGCCCGGCGTCATCACGTCGGTCGCGGTCAAGGCGGGCGATGCGGTGGAAGCCGGCCAGACGCTGGCGACCGTCGAGGCGATGAAGATGGAAAACGTGCTGAAAGCCGAGAGACAGGGCGTCGTCAAGCGTGTCGCCGCGGCGCCCGGCCAAAGCCTCGCGGTGGACGAACTGATCATGGAATTCGAGTAGAGGAGGATGTCTTTATCCCTCACCCTCTCCCGGTCGGGACGGGGAGAGGGTGCCGGCAGGCGGACGAAGGGCAGGGAAGCGGGGACAAGATCGGAATGCCTCATGATATGAATCAGGATGCCTCATGATATGAATCAGGGGCTTGCGTGAAATTCCGGCTCTCATCATACCCGTGATTCTTTTATGCACCATGCTTTGTCCGTCCCGCTCTCGGATACACCAGGAGGCGTTCTGGCGAGGCGGGGTCGGCGCGGGGCGTGAGGGGAAGACGCAGAACCTCATCCTCCGGGTCCGCGGAAAATGGTCTCCCTCCGGCGACGTGGGGGCGGGTGAGACGCGGTCGGACCGACGTCTCGTTTCGCTTCCTTGCATTGTGCGCCGGGCGTGCCTGTGAGGCATTGGAGGGTGACGGGACAGCGCCATGCGGCGTCCGGGGGTTTTTCCTGAAAGCCCGGCCGCGCGGCGCAGGTGGAAGA
>NZ_JBHMAA010000038.1:0-57123 GCF_042429745.1 Neorhizobium puerariae
CAAGCTCAAACAATTCCGACGTGTCGCCACACGATACGACAAGCTGCTCGCAAACTTCATGGGCTTCGTCAAAATCGCCGCTATCGCCATCTGGCTCAAATAGTTAATTCGTCGCTACGGCCTAGACCGCCGCCGGCGGTGGCTCTATGGCATGTGTTGTCGAGGTGAAGCCCAGCCTGCCCAGCCCGCGGCGGACTTCCGGCGCATTCATGAAAAGCCGCCACAGCAGGCCGGACCGGTAGTTCTCGATCATCGCGACGACCGGCCCCTGGTCGATCGCCAGACAGGTGCCGGCCACCCAGCCCGTCTTCGGGGCGAAGGCATCGGCAAAACCGAACCGGCCGAACAGTTTCCCGTCCTCGTAGCGAAGCATCGCCCGCATGGCGCTTTCCGCTTCGACGGGCAGGAAGGGAAAGCTCGACAGGGCGGCGGTCGGGGCGATAACGCCGATATCGGATGTCGGCGAGCTGGCATTGTAGCCTTCCGGCCCCTCCGAGGCCGTCAGGCCCCATACTCCGGATTTGCGGTAGGCGGGCACGGTCAGGCAATAGTCGTGGTTGATGCGCGCATGCGCCACAGCCTGGTCCCAGTAATTGCCGTAGCGATCGCTCAGGCCGCGCGGATCGAGCACGCAGAACGAATATTGCGACAGGAACAGGGGGCCGCCATAGGGTTCGCCGAGCGGAAGCACGGTTCCGAGATAGGCATTGCCGTTGAGGATCTCCCCGGATCTTGCCCAGCCCGAATGATAGCTTTCGGGCTTTATCGGGTAGGAGTCCGAGCCGGCGGCGAGCACATAGGCCGACAACGCCTCGTTCCATCCCCGGATCGGGAGGTTCATGATCCACCCGTAGTTCGGGCTCCAGTGCCAGTAGAGCGCTTCGTCCTTGCCGCGGGTGAACCAGCTCCACTCCACGTCGTCGAACAGCCGGGTGATCCGGCTGCGGAGCATGCTTTCCGGGGCCGCCGGCCCGTCGAAATATTCCCGTGCGCAGATCAGGCCCTGCATCAGCAGCGTCGTTTCCACGAGATCGCCGCCGTTGTCGCGCTCGGCGAAATGGATCACCTCGCCTGTCGACCCGTCGATGAAATGGGCGAACGCCCCATGAAAGCGCGGTGAGCGCTGCAGGTGCGCGATGATGGACAGCAGCCGCTCCAGCGCATCCGGACGCACGATCCATCCCCGCTCGGCGGCGGCGATGATCGCCAGGATGCCGAAGCCCACGCCGCTGACCGAGACGATATTGGCCGCCGGGGCGCCCGATACGAGGCATTTGTCGAACGGCAGCCCGGTTTCGGGGTGCGCGCCATCCCAGAAGAACCGGAACGTCCGGGACTGGACCTGATCGAGATGGTCTTCGAGGGCGACGGACGACGAAGCGGAATTGAAATTCATGATCCTGGCTTTGGCAGCGAAATGGCTGAGCTTACGTAGGCGCTCGCAGCGCCCGATTCACTTCGAGCGCAGGCCGGCGGGAAACACTTTGGCGTGAGGGGTCAGAGCGCGGTCGCGTTCTGGCGCTCGATATCGTGGAACTGCAGCCGGGCGAGCTTGGCGTAAAGCCCGCCTTTCGCGATCAGGCTCTGGTGCGTGCCTTCCTCGGCGATGCGCCCGTCTTCCATGACCAGTATGCGGTCCGCCTTGAGCACGGTGGCGAGCCGGTGGGCGATGACGAGCGTCGTGCGGTTCTGCATCAGGCCGTCGAGCGCCTTCTGCACCAGCGTTTCGCTTTCCGCGTCGAGCGCCGAGGTCGCCTCGTCGAGAAGCAGGACCGGCGCGTTCTTGAGGATGGCGCGGGCGATCGCGATGCGCTGGCGCTGGCCACCGGAAAGCGTGATGCCCCGTTCGCCGGCAAGCGTGTCGTAACCCTGGTCGAGCTTCGAAATGAACTCGTCCGCCTGGGCGGCGATCGCGGCGGCGCGCACGGCCTCGCGGCTGGCATCCGGCGCGCTGAAAGCGATGTTGTCGTGAATGGAGGCAGCGAAGATCGTCACGTCCTGCGGCACGATGGCAAGCCGCGACCTGAGGTCGGAAAGCCCCGTCCGCCGCAGGTCGATGCCGTCGAGCTTCACCGTGCCGGCGGACGGATCGTAGAAGCGCAAGAGCAGCGAGAAGATCGTACTCTTGCCCGCGCCCGACGGCCCGACGATCGCGACCGTCTCGCCCGGCTTCACATGGAAGGAGAGCGAGTTCAGCGTGATCGCGCTGACGCGGGCGGGGTAGGCGAAGGAGACGGTTTCGAACTCGACCTCGCCGCGCGGCGGGGAGGGAAGGGCGACCGGGCTTTCCGGGTCGCGGATCGCCGGCACTTCGTGGAGCAGTTCGGTCAGCCGTTCCGCGGCGCCGCCGGCGGCCGACAGCTCGCCCCAGACTTCCGAAAGCTGGCCGAGCGAGCTTGCGGCGATCACCGAGTAGAGCACGAACTGGCCGAGCGTACCGGCCGTCATCGTGCCGGACAGCACGCTTTGCGCGCCATACCAGAGAACGCCGACGACGCTGCCGAAGACAAGAAGAATGCCGAAACCGGTCAGCAGCGCGCGGGCCTTGATCGCGACGCGGGCCGCGTCATAGGCGTTTTCCACCGCCTTGCCGTAGCGGTTGCCGGCGGTCGTCTCGCCGCCGAAGGCCTGCACGGTGCGGGTGGCGCCGATCGTTTCCGCCGCGAAGGCGGAGGTTTCCGCGAGCGTGTCCTGCGCCGCGCGGGAGCGCCGCCGGACCGAACGGCCGAAGCCCACCAGCGGAAAGACGATCAGCGGAATGGCCCCGAGCACCAGGGCGGAAAGCCTCGGGCTCGTGTAGATCATCATTCCCATGGCGCCAAGACAGAGGATGGTGTTGCGCAACGCCTGGGAGGCGGCCGAGCCGAAGGCCGACTTGATCTGCGTCGTATCGGCCGTCAGGCGCGAGACGATCTCGCCCGACTGGTTGACGTCGTAGAACGAGGGCGAAAGCCTGATGATGTGGGAAAAGACCTCGCGGCGCAGGTCCGCGACGACGCGCTCGCCGATGGTGATGACATAATAATAACGCATGGCGCTCGCGATCGCGAGGAGAGTGGCGAGCGCCAGCAGCATGCCGAAATAGTTGTTGATGAAGCTGCCGTCGGCAGACGCGAAGCCGTGGTCGACCATGCGGCGGACGGCGAGCGGCAGGGCAAGCGTCGTGGCAGCCGCCAGCACGAGGAAAAAAGTGGCGGCGGCAACCATCGACCGGTAGCGGGCAAGGTAGGGAAGCAGTCTCGTGAGCGGTCTTAAAGCCTTGCTTCTCGGTGGGTTTTCTCGCGCTTCTGCCACGTCGTCTCCATGGGCCCGACAGAGGCATTCTCGGCCCTGCGGGGTACTTGTACTTCCGGCAACCTTCCTGTATAGGCTCCGCATCGAATTGGGAAGCCGTGACCGGACCGGTCTGCGGCTTCATTTATTAAAGAGGGTTCTCGCTCGCAATTGCGACATATGGACCTCGCAGAGCAGGAATATCGACATGAAGGCTGACATCCATCCCGACTACCACATGATCAAGGTGGTCATGACCGACGGTACCGAATACGAGACCCGCTCCACCTGGGGTTCCGAAGGCGCAGTCATGAACCTCGAAATCGATCCCAAGTCCCATCCGGCCTGGACGGGCGGCAACCAGCAGCTCGTTGACCGCGGCGGCCGCGTCTCCAAGTTCAACAAGCGTTTCGGTGGCCTCGGTCTCTAATTCGCCTGACCGGACTGATCAACGAAGAGCCTGGCGAAAGCCGGGCTTTTCTGTTTTCAATGCGGGTTTCAAGGAGGAATGGCGATGACGGGTCGCCCGGAGCTTCTCTTCCCCCTGCGGCGAATCCTGATCATGGGCAATGGCGGATCGGGCAAGACCTGGCTTGCGAGACGGCTGGCGGCACGGCTGGGCCTCGAAGCCGTGCATTTCGACGACATCTACTGGCAGCCCGGCCGCTACGGCATCGCCCGCGACAAGCCGGTGGTGATCGGCGAGGTCGAGCGGCTTGCGGAGGCGGACGCCTGGTTGATGGAGGGCGTCTACGGCTGGCTGATCAACGCCATCCTCTCACGGGCGAGCCTGCTGCTGTGGCTCGATCTCAGTGAGGAGGAATGCGTTGCGAATGTGCGGTCCCGCGGTATCCAGGGCGGCGAAAGCCGGGAAAGCTTCGACGGGCTGGTAAGGTGGGTTTCCGGCTATCGCGCCCGCAAGGACAACTGGAGTTCGTTCGACGCGCACAGGAAGCTTTTCGATGATCACGACGGCGCGAAGTTCCGGTTCGAAAGCCGCGAGGAGATCGTGGCTTACCTGACGCAGATACCGGAGCGGAGCCGATAAACGAAAAGGCAGGCGAGAGGCTTACCTTCGATAGGTTCGTGCGTCTTCGGGATCAGTTGCCGAAGGCGGTGCGCAACAGGTTGAGCTGGGCGCGGACGCTGTTCTCGTTGTCCGGCAGCACGGTGGTGTCGGTCGGGCGGTAGATTTCGCGGTCGAGAAGCGCGACCCGATTCTGCAGGCGCAGCGAGCGCTCGACGAGGTCGCGGAAGCCTTCCGGCAGGTCGCCCCAGCCCGGCGCATTGCGGTCGACGTTGAAGCCGTCGAGGCGCACCTTGCTCTTTTCCGACATGACCTGGTCACGGCTCATTTCGCCGTTGTTGACGGCGCGCTGCAGAAGCAGCCAGGAAGCCATCTGCATCAGGCGGGTGGTGAGGCGCATGGATTCCGCTGCGTAGAGGACCGAGGCCATGCGCGGCAGGACCTTGGAGGCGGCGCGGCCCGGACCGTCAAGATAGCTTGCGGTTTCTTCGACCAGCGCCATGCCTTCCGAATAGAGCGCCTTGAACTGCGACGAGGCAGCGGCGCGGCCGGCAAAACTGACGGTGTTCAATCCGTGTTCGGACATCGAATTCATCCTGCTAACGCAATCACATTCAGGCAAATGGCAAGCTCGGGTAAAAGTTCCCGGCCGCTCCAACTGGCATGAACATGATACTTATAATGGAAATCCGCAAGGCGTTTCTTAAGGAAAGGTTAATACCCACAAGAAGTGGTAAACAGGCGCCATCTTCCTGAAATGGGACGTATTTCGGGGCGTGAATACAGCAGCGGATCGTGCCGGGAAACTGTTTTCTTGACAGCCTGCGGGCGAGCCGTGTCGCGGAGGAACGCCTGAAACGGGCCGGCGGCAAAAAAGAAGAGCCGCGGGAAGGCGGCTCTCAAGGTAAAACAGGGAGAAATCAGACCATTCGCCGAACGGTGAAACTGTCTGAGTCCAGGAAGGCCCGGACAAATTGATATTCTCCATTAATGATTAATATTTCTTTAAAGCGAAGCAAAAAACACGTTTAAACTTTGCTCCATCCGGTGTCTTCAAGTTCGGAAGAAGCTGTCGGCGGCGCGTCGGCCGGCTGTCTTCCTCTCCTTCTCGGCTTCCAGCCGGGCGATCTCCTCCTTCAGGAGCCCGATGCGCGAATCGAGCTCGTCGGCGGAGAGCATGGAAAGGTCCGAGCCGATTTCATGGGCCGTCGGTTTCGTCGGGCGATCGTCATCGAGAAAGCTCATGGTGCCTCCTTCATGTCTGCGTTGGCGTCGGGCTTGGCACGCGGATCGAGAGACAGGCTTTCCGGTGTCGCAAGCGGCGCGGTCGAGGCCGGCGCGGTCGTATAGGCGTCGCGGGCGCCCGCCGGCACCGGCGCGCGCTGGCGGCTGCGGATGATCGCATAGGCCGTCACCAGAATATGCGCGATCGCGGTCACCGCAAAGAGGGCATGCGGGCCGGCCCAGGTCATGACCGGGCCGCCGAGCGTTGGCCCGATGATGGTTCCGATGCCAAAGAGGAGAAGGAGGCCGCCCGAGACCTTCACGAAATCCTCCGGCGCGGCGAAGTCGTTGGCATGGGCGACGGCGATCGGGTAGAGCGCGTTGGCGGCCGCGCCATAGATCGCCACCAGCACGACGATGCTGTAGACATCGGTCGGTCTGATGAGCGCGATCGCCAGGCCCGCCAGCGCGGCTACCGCCGAAAGGCCCGCCAGCACATGGCGCCGGTCCATGTTGTCCGAGAGCCGGCCGGCCGGGAACTGCATGATGGCGCCGGCGAAGATGGTGATGCTGACCATGGCCGCGACGGCGCCGTGATCCAGGCCGGCGCGGGTGGCGAAGACCGCGCCCAGCGTCCCGTAAGCCCCGTTGGCCGTGCCGATCAGGAGAATGCCGACGAAGGAGATCGGCGAATTGCGGAAGAGCCCCGGGAGATCCAGCCGCGCCCGTTTCAGCGGCTGCGGGGAGGCAGCCTTCGAAAGCGTCGTCGGCAGCGCGGCGATGCAATAGAGGATGCCGCAGACCATGAAGAGCAGGGGTGTCGAGATATCCGCGAAAGGCACCATCAGCTGGCCGCCGACCACGCCGAACAGCGTGATCGAGATATAGAAGGAAAAGATCGTGCCGCGGCTTTCGCTCGTGGCGCGCTCGTTCAGCCAGCTTTCGATGATCATCGAGGTGCCGGCGGTGCAGAAGCCGGTGATGGCGCGCAGGGTCAGCCAGGCGTTCTGGTCGACCAGAATGCCCGTCAGCAGGACGTTGAGGCAGATGAGGGACAGGAAGCCTGAAAAGGCTCGCACATGGCCGATGCGGCGCACCACGTTCGGCGCCACGAAGCAGCCGATCACGAAGCCGGAGGCCCAGGTGGTGCCGAGCAGGCCGAGCACTTCGTTGGAATAGCCTTCCTGCGAACCGCGCACGGGCAGGAGAAGCCCCTGCAGCCCGTTGCCGAGAAAGAGGAAGAGCGTACCGCAGAGGAGGGCGAGGACAGGAAGAAGGTTTCGTCTCATCATCGGTACTGTTCAGCTCTTTCGCGAATGCGATCACAACGGCTTCGCGCGCAAGCATTGTTGCACGCGGATGAACCGGGCGTTAACGAAGGCGGAGCGGATCACCTTTTCCCCGAATCCCCTTCAAGTTTATCTGTGGTGGAGTGAAAAAATGTCCAGCCCATGGCGCGAGAACCGGATCTGAATGACGAAGACAATTGCCGTTCTGCTGATCCTCGCCATGCTGATCCAGATCATCAAGCCGCTCGGATTGCCGGGCCTGCGCCGCCGTGGCGATTTCTGGAAGCTTGCCCTCTTCGCCTTCGCGATCTGGGGCGCGGCGCTGCTTCTGCGCGATTTTTCCTGACCAGTCCCGAGGCGATGCGCGCGCCGGGGATCAGCAATCGATCCTGCCCTGCATGACCGGCACGCAGCGGCCGCTGATGGTGACGCCGGTGACGGTTCCCGCCGTCTTCGTCACGTCGAGTCCGATCAGGCTGCGGCGGCCCATTTCGACGCCCTGCTCGATCGTGAGATGCACATTCGCATCCGCTTCCGGCGCATGCGTGACAAGGAAGGCGGAAAGGGCGGCGGAGGCGCTGCCGGTCGCCGGGTCCTCCATCACGTTGTCGAGCGGTGCGAACATGCGGGCGCGGATATGCCACGGGTCCACGGCGCTGCGGACATAAAGGAAGAGCGAAAAATCCCCTCCCGACAGCGGGTGCCGGCCGGCTGCCTCGCGGAAGGCCGTGATGTTGGGCCTTGCGGCGGCCAGCGCGTCCAGGCTTTCGAGTTCGGCGATGGCGAAGGGCAGGCCGACGGAGGCGACCACCGGTCCGTGACCGGTCGTGCGGACGTGAGCGGCGTCGATCGAGGCGCAGGCGGCGATCAGGTCCGGAGCCACCGCATCGCCGATTTCCAGAGGCCGGGGCGCGCGGATCGCGGCTCCCGCCACCTTGCCGGCTTCCCGGAGAAGCTCGACCTCGACAAGCCCGGCGATTTCTTCGAAGCGAAGCGTCTTCCCGATCGGCCTGCCGAAAAGCTCCGGCTGCCGCCCGAGCACATAGGCCGTGCCGACATTGGGATGGCCGGCAAAGGGAATTTCCATCGTCGGCGTGAAAATGCGCACGCGGGCGCTGTTTTCAGACGCGTCCGCCGGCAGGACGAAGGTGCTTTCCGCATAACCGAACTCGGTGGCGATCTGCTGCATCTGCCGGCCCGACAATCCGCGCGCATCGGGAACGACGGCGAGCGGATTGCCGGAAAAGCGCTCGGTCGTGAAGACATCGACGGTGACGAAATCGACGGACGGCATGAACGTTCCTCCGGGTGCATGTTTCGCCTGTTGGTTAAGCGACGAAACAGGCGGGCGCCAGCCAATCTTTGTGATCCGTCGATCAATAAAACGAAACGCCGGAAACCGAAACGCAGGGTGCGAGGTCCGGATCAGGTCAGGCCATGGTCCTTCATCGCCTTCTCCTCGTCGCCGGTGATATAGGCAAAAATCCTCGGGCTACCGTCGGCGACGGTGACGAAGTAGAAATTGGTGAACCGCACATGGCCGCTTTCGCCGGCCTTGTTGACATAGGCGAAATCCCAGCCCACCTGCGCCAGCGCATGGAGGTCGTTAAGCGGCGTGACGGTGACGCCGGTGATGCGCATCTCTTTGCCGCCGATATCCCGGTAGCGCGCAAATCCCTGCGGGATGACATCGTGAAATTTCTCGTCGTTGGCGCCGCCGATCACCGCCTGCGGGGTCGAGCCGACGAAATAGGCGGCAAAGAACGATGCCACCTTGCCGGTATCCACCGACGGCGGGTCGCCGAGTGCTTCGCTGCTGATCCGGCCGTAGTCGTCGAAGAGAGCACGAACCCTGTCTTCCAGCTGCGTCATGTCTGGCTTCCTCGCTGCCGACACCCCCTTGCAGGGAACGCGATACCGTCCATTCGGTTCATCGAGGCTGTTCGCCGGCCGGCAAGAACAAAAGGCCGCCCCGTTGCGGGGGCGGCCTTTTCCCTCCCTTGAAAAGGAGCGTCCTACGCAGCCTTTTCGAGATTCTCCTGCGAGGTTCCCCTGCCGGCGAGGCTGTTCATCCTGGTGCGGTGTTCCTGCAGGGCTTGGTCGTGGTATCCCGTCCGGGATTGACGATATGCTCTACAACCGGCCATCAGGATCGCATCAGGACTTGTTGACGCTTGCGGCGTAGATCTGATCGATTGTTTTGGCCAGGCTCGCATCGAAGTCCGCGTCGCTCATGGAGACGCGCAGGTTCTCCGCCAGCGCGCGCGAGAAACTCGCGATCATGCCATGGTTATGGCTGAGCTTTTCGCAGGCGTCCGCGGTGCTGTAGCCGCCGGAAAGGGCGACGACGCGGATGACCGACTTATGGGCGACCAGAGGAGCGTAGAAATCGGCGACCGTCGGGATCGTCAACTTGAGCATGACGGTCTCGCCTGCGGGAAGCTTGTCGAGCTGCTGCGCGATCTCATCACGCAAGATGGCTTCAGCCTGTTCCTTTGTCGGGCTCTTGATGGAGACTTCAGGCTCGATGATCGGCATGAGGCCCTGGCCGATGATCTGGCGTGCCACCTGGAACTGCTGCTCCACGACGGCGGCGATGCCGGCCTTGTCGGCATGGCCGATCACCGAGCGCATCTTGGTTCCGAATATCCCTTTTTCGCGGCCGCGGATCAGGAGGGCATCCAGATCGGGCATCGGCTTCATCGTCTGAACGCCGTTTTCCTCGGCGTTGAGGCCCTTGTCGACCTTGAGGAAGGGGACGACGCCGCGCTTTTCCCAGAGATAGGACGGAACGGCCTGACCGTCGACGTCGCCATCCATGGTCCGCTCGAACAGGATGGCGCCGATAACCTTGTCGCCTGAAAAGGCGGGCGCGCTCATGATGCGGACGCGCATGGCATGCACCAGGCGAAACATCTCCTCGTCACCCTGATAGTCGGACTCGGACACGCCATAAAGACGCAACGCTCCAGGTGTTGAACCACCGCTTTGATCCAGCGCCGCAATAAATCCGGGCGCGGAACTCATCTTGTTCAACATCTTCGCGTCCACCATACTAAACTCCTGTCCCTCAAGTTGGCGCGCAACGCGCTCATATGTCCCTAAGCTGCCATTCGCGGATAACAGAAGTTTTTTTAAAGTGAAATGCACGCTTAAGCTATTGAAACGATTGAATTCATTTCAATCGTTTAAAATATCTAAATATTTTAAAGGCGGTTAATAACGAAGCGCGCCGCTCTATATAGGCGCGCTTCGTTGCAGGCATGCGACGATCAGGCCGTCTTCGACAGGACGGAGACGCCCGGCAGTTCCTTGCCTTCCATCCATTCGAGGAAGGCGCCGCCGGCGGTCGAGACGTAGGAGAAATCGTCGGCCACGCCGGCATGGTTGAGGGCGGAGACCGTGTCGCCGCCGCCGGCGACGGACGTGAGCTTGCCGGCCTTGGTTTCGGCTGCCGCATGCCTTGCGGCGGAAACGGTCGCCCTGTCGAAAGGCTCGATCTCGAAAGCGCCGAGCGGTCCGTTCCAGACAAGCGTCGAGGCCTTGGAAATCCAGGCATTGACGGTTTCCACCGACCTGGGGCCGACATCGAGCACCATGGCGTCGGCGGGGATCGCTTCTATCGCCACCACCTCGTTGGCGGCTCCTGCCTTGAATTCGCGCGCGACGACGCCGTCCACCGGCAGGACGATCGCGCAATTGGCGGCCTCGGCCTCTTTGATGATCTCCCTTGCCGTCTCGGCGAGGTCGTGCTCGCAAAGCGACTTGCCGACATCGATGCCTTGCGCCGCGAGGAAGGTGTTGGCCATGCCGCCGCCGATCACCAGCGCGTCCACCTTCTTCACGAGGTTCTGCAGAAGGTCGATCTTGGTCGAGACCTTGGCGCCGCCGACGATCGCGACTACCGGGCGGGCGGGATTGCCGAGGCCCTTTTCCAGAGCTTCCAGTTCTTCCTGCATGGTGCGGCCGGCATAGGCGGGCAGGTGATGCGCCAGGCCTTCGGTGGAGGAATGCGCGCGATGGGCGGCGGAAAAGGCGTCGTTGACGAAGATGTCGCCGTTCTTCGCAAGCGCCTCGGTGAAGGCCTGGTCGTTCTTTTCCTCGCCCTTGTGGAAGCGGGTGTTTTCGAGCAGCAGGATATCGCCGTTCGCCATCTTGGCGATCGCCTGTTCCGACTCGGGGCCGATGCAGTCGGACGCGAAGAAAATCTTCTGGCCAAGCACCGTGTTCACGGCGGGCACGATGAGGGAGAGCGACATGTCGGCGACCGGTTCTCCCTTCGGACGGCCGAAATGGGCGAGCAGGATCACCTTCGCCCCCTTCTTCGCCAGTTCCAGGATGGTCGGCGCCACGCGCTCGATCCGGGTCGCGTCGGTCACCTTGCCGTCGGAGACGGGGACGTTGAGGTCGACGCGCACCAGGACGTGCTTGCCTGCGATGTTGCTGAGATCGTCAAGGGTTTTAAAGGCCGGCATGGTGCTTGATCCATCTTCTGGGAAAGTTGCAGCGGACCATACTATGCCTGACCGATGACGCAAGACGCTTGGTCCGCCTCGCGCATATTCCCGTTTCGTGTCCCGGCGCTTCAGGCCGCCGGCGTCGGGCCTCCCGGCGGTGTTGCTCCCTTTTCCGGCACGGCCTTGCCCCGGTACTTGCGGAGCAGATCGCGGATGCGGTGGGCGATCTCGCGCATGTTGATGAAGATCGGCAGATTGGTGGCCGGCTCCACCGGCTCCAGCGAAATGCCGATGCTGCGGACATGTTCGTGCTCGTCGAGCTCGCGGACGATCAGCACGATCGAACCGAAGCGGATGCGGTCGGCATAATCCGCCTTTCCACCGAGCCGGGAGGTCATGAGATCGCCGATGGTCATGTTCTGCTCGTTGGCGGTGAGCAGGCCGGGGCCGTAGGCCGCGTCGAGCTCCCTGGCGGGCCGGGCCGGCGAGATGGCGAACGCGCCGAAGAACTCGGCGTCGTCCTCGTCCACCGGCGCATGGCTGGCGAAAAGCCGGTCGAGGAGCCTCGTGTAATTCGGCGCGACGAAGAGATAGACCTGATCGCCTTCCTTCAATCGCCCGGCATATTGGTAACGCATGCTGCGGCCGTCCCGGATCACCAGCGAGGGCATGGCCCAGCGGGGAATGCGCTCGCCATGCAGGATCGGGCTGCTCTTCATGACACGGTAGGAGATGAGCTCGTGGGTCGCCTTGCCGGGAAGGTCCAGCTCCACCTTGTCGACCGCGCCCATGCGCGGCGGGATGATGAGGCCGAGCCATTCGGCCACCGGCTTGATCGTCCAGCCCTGTACGAGAAGGGAGGCCAGCACGATGATGAAGGTGGTGTTGAAATAGATCGGGCCGTTCTCGACACCACTCAGGATCGGCATGATCGCAAGCAGGATCGAAACGGCGCCGCGCAGGCCCACCCAGGCGACGAAACCGGTTTCCTGCTGGGTGAAGTCGTAGGGCAGAAGGCTCAGCCAGACGGCGATCGGGCGCGCGACGAACATCAGGAAGAAGGCAAGGCCGATGGCCGGCAGCAGGATGGAGGGGAACTGCGACGGCGTGGCGAGCAGGCCGAGCACGAGGAACATGATGATCTGCGCAAGCCAGGTCAGCCCCTCGTTGAAGCGGACGATCTGCTGCTTGGCGAACATCTTCCGATTGCCGGAATAGATGCCGGCGACATAGACGGCGAGGAAGCCGCTGCCGCCCATCGCGCCGGTGAAGGCGAAGACGAGAAGGGCAAGCGTCAGCACGAAGATCGGAGCAAGGCCGCGATCGGACGTGAAGCGGTTCAGCACCCAGACGATCATCATGCCGCCCAGCAGGCCGAAGACGAGGCCAAGCCCCATTTCCTCGGCAAAGAGGAGCAGGAAATGAAGGTCGAGGCCCGAAAAGCCCTGGCCGGTGGCGATCAGCTCGGAGAGCGCGACCGTCAGGAAGATCGCCATCGGATCGTTGGTGCCGGATTCCACCTCCAGCGACGAACGCACCTTGTCGCGGATGTTGATGCCGCCGATACGCAGCAGGAAGAAGACGGCGGCGGCGTCGGTGGAGGCGACGATCGAGCCGAGCAGCAGGCCTTCAAGCCAGGAAAAGCCGAGAAGCAGGGAGGCGGCGAGGGCGAAGATGCCCGTCGTCAGCAGTACGCCCGCCGAGGCAAGCGTCAGCGCCGGCGCCGCCGCGATGCGGAAGGAATGGACGGGCGTCATGAAGCCGGAATCGAAGAGGACGATCGCCAGCGCCAGCGAGCCCAGCATGAAGGTGAAGGGATAGTTCTCGAACCGGATGCCGAGGCCGTCCACGCCGGCAAGCAGGCCGATCGACAGGAAGATGAGGAGCAGGGGGGCGCCGAAGCGGAAGGCAAGCAGGCTCGAAAGGGCAGCCACCAGCACGAGCACCGTGCCGATCAGCAGGATGATATAGAATGCTTCCACCTATGAAGCCCCTTCCTCTTGCACCTCGCTCGATACACGATCTCCGCCGGCACTCCCGAAACCGGAACTGTGCCGTGCCGCGACGCGGCCATGCAAGAATGGGGCGGAACCGGGCCGAAGGCCAGGCGATTCGATACAACGTCTTGATTAGGCGAAAACAATTCCGGCAAGAGAAGGGCAGGATATAAAAAACATATAAAGAAAAAGCGGCCCGGAGGTTTCCGGACCGCTTCCGCATTGAATTCGGCCCGGCTCTCGCCCCTCCCGATACGGGAAGGAAAGCGCCGGGGCGGTGTTCGTCAGATCAGCTTCGCAAGCGCAACGGCCGTGTCGGCCATGCGGTTGGAGAAACCCCACTCGTTGTCGTACCAGGTGAGGATGCGCACGAAATTGCCTTCCATGACCTTGGTCTGGTCGATCGCGAAGATCGAGGAGTGGCTGTCGTGGTTGAAGTCGCGGGAAACCAGCGGCTCTTCGGTATAACCGAGAACACCCTTCAGCGGGCCGTTGGCGGCGGCCTTGATGGCTTCGTTGATCTCTTCCTTGGTCGTGGCGCGCTTGGCGACGAATTTCAGGTCAACGACCGAGACGTTCGGGGTCGGCACGCGGATCGACGAGCCGTCGAGCTTGCCCTTCAGTTCCGGCAGCACGAGGCCGACGGCCTTGGCGGCGCCGGTCGAGGTCGGGATCATCGACAGGGCGGCGGCGCGGGCGCGATACAGATCCTTGTGCATCTGGTCGAGCGAGGGCTGGTCGTTGGTGTAGGAGTGGATCGTCGTCATGAAGCCGTGGTCGACGCCGATGAGGTCGTTCAGCACCTTGACGACCGGAACCAGGCAGTTCGTCGTGCACGAGGCGTTGGAGATGACCAGATGGTCCCTGGTCAGCTGATCGTGGTTGACGCCGTAGACGACGGTGAGGTCGGCGCCGTCGGCCGGGGCCGAGACGATGACGCGCTTGGCGCCGGCCGTCAGATGGGCCGCCGCCTTGTCGCGGGCGGTGAAGATGCCGGTGCATTCCATCGCGATGTCGATGCCGAGTTCCCGGTGCGGCAGGGTGGCCGGGTCCTTGATCGCCGTCACCTTGATCGGCTTGCCGCCGGCGACGGTGATCGTGTCGCCCTCGACCTTCACTTCAGCGGGAAAACGGCCATGGATGGAATCGTAGCGCAGCAGGTGGGCGTTGGTCTCGACCGGGCCGAGATCGTTGATCGCAACGACTTCGATGTCGGTGCGGCCGGATTCCACGATGGCGCGCAGGACGTTGCGGCCGATGCGGCCGAACCCGTTGATGGCAACCTTGACTGTCATTTCTTGATACTCCCGCTTTTGCTGGTCTTTGAGGAATGTTTGGGGCTCAGGCGAGCTCTTTCTCCGCAGCGGCGACGACCGCTTCCGCGGTGATGCCGAAATGCTTGTAGAGCTCCTTGGCCGGGCCGGAAGCGCCGAAGGACTTCATGCCGATGAAGACGCCCTTCGGGCCGATGAAATGGTCCCAGCCCTCGCGCACGGCTGCTTCGACCGCGATCTTCACCGGCGAATTGCCGATGACCGCGTTCTGGTAGGCTTCCGGCTGGTCGAAGAAGAGCTCGACGCACGGCACCGAAACGACGCGGGTCGCGATGCCCTTGCCGGACAGCGTTTCCTGGGCCTTCAGCGCGATTTCGACTTCCGAACCCGAGGCGAAGATCGTCACCCTGGCGTCCGATGCCGGAACGAGTTCGTAGGCGCCCTGGGCGGAAAGGTTCTTTTCCTCATAGGTCTTGCGGGCCGGCGCAAGGTTCTGGCGGGTGAGCGCCAGGCCGGACGGGCGGTGCTTTTCCTTGAGCGCGATCTGCCAGCATTCCGCCGTCTCGGTCTCGTCGGCCGGGCGGAAGAGGAGCAGGTTCGGGATCGCGCGCAGCGCGGCCAGATGCTCGACCGGCTGGTGGGTCGGGCCGTCTTCGCCGACGCCGATCGAATCGTGCGTCCAGACGTGCACGAGGCGGATGCCCATCAGGGCCGCCAGGCGGACGGAGGGGCGGCAATAATCCGAGAAGATCAGGAAGCCGCCGGAATAGGGGATCAGGCCGCCATGCAGCGCGATGCCGTTCATCGCCGCCGCGGTCGCATGCTCGCGGATGCCCCAGTGCATGTAGCGGCCAGAGAAATCGGTCGGGGTGATCGACTTCATCTGGCTGGTCTTGGTGTTGTTCGACGGGGTCAGGTCGGCCGAACCGCCGAGCGTTTCCGGCACCAGCCCGTTGATGATCTCCAGCACGTCCTCGGAGGCCTTGCGGGTGGCGACCGTCGGGTTGTTCTCGGCGACCTTCTTCTTGAAGGCGTCGATGGCGGCGTCGAAGTCTTCCGGCAGGTCGCCCGAGAAGCGGCGCAGGAATTCCGCGCGCGTTTCCGCGGCGACCGCGTCGAGGCGGACGTCCCAGGCCTTGCGGGCGTCGGCCGAGCGCTTGCCGGCGGTGCGCCAGGCATCCAGCACGTCGGCCGGAACGACGAAGGCCTCAGCTTCCCAGTCCAGCGCCTTGCGGGTGGCGGCGATCTCTTCGGCGCCGAGCGGCGAACCATGCACCTTGTGGGTCCCGGCCTTGTTCGGAGCGCCGAAGCCGATGACGGTCTTGGCGGCGATGAAGGTCGGGCGATCCGACGTCCGGGCGGCTTCGAGGGCGGCCGCGATCTGCTCCGGGTCGTGGCCGTCGATCTCGATCGTGTTCCAGTGCACGGCCTTGAAGCGGGCGATCTGGTCGGTCGAATCGGCGAGGCTGACTGGCCCGTCGATGGTGATGTTGTTGTTGTCCCAGATGAGGATGAGCTTGTTCAGCTTCAGGTGGCCGGCAAGCGCGACGGCCTCCTGGCTGATGCCTTCCATCAGGCAGCCGTCGCCGCACAGCACATAGGTGAAGTGGCTCTGCAGCTCGGAGCCGAATTCTTCTTCCAGCTTGCGTTCGGCGATCGCCATGCCGACGGAGTTGGCAATGCCCTGGCCGAGCGGCCCGGTGGTGGTCTCGATGCCCGAGGCATGGCCGTATTCCGGATGGCCGGCGGTCTTGGAGCCGAGCTGGCGGAACTGTTTCAGGTCCTCGATCGTCATGTCCTCGTAACCGGTAAGGTAGAGGAGCGAATAGAGGAGCATCGAGCCGTGGCCGGCGGAGAGCACGAAACGGTCGCGGTCCGGCCAGAGCGGGCTCTTCGGATCGAACTTGAGATAACGCGTGAAGAGCACGGTCGCGATGTCGGCGGCGCCCATCGGCAGGCCGGGATGGCCTGAATTGGCCTTTTCCACAGCATCCATGGCAAGGAATCGGATCGCATTCGCCATCCGGTTATGTGTGTCGCGAGAGGTCATGGCTAATCCGCTTTTTCCGGGTGTCGGTCGCGGTCCTTCGTGGGACCGTCGGGGAGCGGCTGATCCTTAGCAGGTGCAACGCGCAAGTCAACAAAAGCACAGGCCCGCCGATCGCATGATGACGAAGTTTCCCGCAGTCTGCCTGAATTCTGAGCAGGCGGGAGCGGATGCGGGAACATGGCAGATCATCCACAGCTAGGACATGTTCGGGAGGCCTGGATTGATTGACCGGCCGGCGGCCCGTGAATAGTCTGCGGCGCTTGGCGGGAAGGCGGGCCGGCGCGATTCGGCTCGCTTGCGTATCGACAGGAAGGCTCCCCATGCCTGCGGAAAAGACGATCGACATGGCGATTTCGGAGCTCAAGGCGGCGATAGGCGGCCTTGAAAGCGCCGTCGATGCGCGCATCGAGCGGCAGCGCGAAGCGCAGGACGCGGAAGGCGAGGTCCGGCGCGTGCATGCGGACCGCGCGCGTCTCGCCCAGGAGCTGGACCAGTCGCAATTCCGCGCCAACCGCCTGGAGGAGGTGAACCGGGAAGTCTCCCGGCGCCTGGTGACGGCGATGGAAACCATCCGCGCCGTGCTCGATCGCTGATGCGGCAATAAGACCCATGAAGGAAATGCCATGGCCCAGGTAACGGTGACGATCGACGGCAAGGCCTATCGCATGGCCTGCGAGGAAGGACAGGAAGACCACCTGACCGAGCTTGCCGAGCGTTTCGATCGTTATGTCGCACATCTCAAGAGCCAGTTCGGGGAGATCGGCGATCTCAGGATCACCGTCATGGCCGGAATCATGATCATGGACGAACTTTCCGAGATGACGCGCCGGGTCGGCGCGCTCGAAAAGGAGGTCTCCATGCTCAAGGCCAGCCGGGAAGGCTCGCTCGAAACCCAGCGGCACAACGACGACCTGGTGGTCTCCGCGCTTGGCGAACTGGCGTCCCGGCTGGAGAGCCTGACGGCGAAGATCAACGGACGCTCCCCGGCCTCCGTGAACTGACGCCGCCGCGCCGCAAACGCCGCTAAAAAAGGCGATGCACGCCACTGGCGCGAATCCGCTTTCCTTCTTATATTGGTCCTCGCGGTCTGCGCTTCTCGACAGGAACAAATGAATCCTCGGGGCCATACCCGATCCTAAGGGAGCTGTCCCTGTCCGGGCTCGTGGGCCTGGACATACGGCGCCCACCTACATTCGTAGGCGCCCAGGATCGAAAGTTTCCACCGGTTGTCGTGGATCGCGCTTCCTTCGTTTCTCCCCTTCCGGCCCATCGGTTTTGTGCCGATTCAGCGGTCCGAATCCCGGAAAATCCTGATATAACCATCTCCTCGCGCCGAATCCTGCCGCGTTGCGGGTTCCGTGCGCCTTCATCTTCCGTTCAACCGGCAAAACCGGATTTTCGAGTATGCGTATCAACGAGATTACCAACTGGGCCTATGGCGTCACCGTCATCCTGACGGTCCTGTCGGGCGGCGCCTTCATCCTGTCGACGAAGAGTGCCGATCAGGAACGTGTCGCGGTCGAGGAGCATCTGGCGCTCGACGCGCTTGCCGAGGAACTGGCGCTCGGGGCGGAAGAACGTTCGGACGAGGCCCGGCTCTACGTGATGCGCGGCGAGGAGCGGCATCTGCTGGCCTTTCAGGAAAAGGAGGCCGATGAGACGCGGCTCGAGGGGACGATCGGGGATATCCGGTCGCTGGGCGGCTCCGATGCGGAGCTTGCCGCGCTCGTCGAGGTCGAACGGCATGCGGATGTGCTGGACAAGGTCGAGGAGGCCGCCGTCGCCGCCTATCAGGGCGGGGATCGGTCCGGCGCCCGGGAGACGTTGTTCGGCCCGGAGCACGAGCGCCAGCAGACCCTGCTGCTGGAAACCGTGACCCGGTTCCGCCAGCTCGCCGGCACCCGGACCGAAGGAGCCGTCGCCACGGCGAAATCGCGCGCCGACTGGTGGGACACGGCTGCCAAGGCCATGCTCGGCGTCACGGCGGTGCTTTTCCTGGCCGTCCTCTATTTCATCCTCAAGCGCCGTGTCGCCGTTCCGCTCGTCCGCATGACCGGCATCGTCACGCGCCTCGCCAAGCAGGACTACGCCGTGGAAGTGCCGCTGGACCCGCGGCAGGACGAGATCGGCGAGATGAACAAGGCCATCCACATCTTCCGGGAGAACGGCCTGGAGCGGGACCGGCTGGATGCGGAGCGGCGTGCCGACCAGCGGACCAAGGACCTGATCCTGCACATGATGCACCGCGTCCAGGCCTGCCAGACGCAGGCGGAACTGGCCGAGGTCGTCACCCGTTTCGCACCGCAGATATTTCCCAACCTGGCCGGCCATCTCTATGTGCTGAACGACAGCCGCACGATGCTGGCGGAGATGGGCACCTGGCTGGAGCCCCGGCACTCCACCGCCTCGTTCCCGATGGATGCCTGCTGGGGATTGCGCCGTGGGCGGCCGCATCTGAGCAATCACGGCCAGGACGACGTTCCCTGCCAGCATCTCGGCGAGAGCGATGTCACGGGGCTGTGCATTCCGCTGACGGCGCAGGGCGATACGATCGGGCTTCTCTATTTCGAGGAGCGTCCGGGCCATGAGATGGCGCCCGAGAGCGCGCGCCTCTATCTCGAACTGATCGCCGAGAATATCGGGCTGGCGATCGCGAACCTGCAGCTTCGCGACAGGCTGACCAACCTCGCCGTGCGCGACGCGCTGACCGGCCTCCTCAACCGCCGCTGCCTTGACGAGGCCCTGGCGCGCCATGCCCGGGAGGCGGCCGAGACGCCGCTTTCCTGCCTGATGATCGACATCGATCATTTCAAGCGCTTCAACGACGAGTTCGGGCACGATGCCGGCGACGTGGTGATGCAATACGTGGCGCAGATGCTGCTCGACACCATCGGCGCGGCCGGGACCTGCTACCGCTTCGGCGGCGAGGAGTTCACGGTGCTCCTGCCCGAGACCGGCGAGATCGTCGCCTTCGATATCGCCGAGCGCCTGCGGCAGAAGATCGCAACCACCCCGCTCTCGCATCGCGGCCGGATACTCGGTCTCGTCTCGGTTTCCATCGGCATCGCGGTCTCCCCGGCCCAGGGGCCGGTCACGACGCTGGTCACCCGCGCCGACGCCGCCCTTCTCGAAGCCAAGGCCGCCGGCCGGAACCAGACCGTGGCGGCTGGCGCCGCGAAGTTCCCGGAGGAGGGCGGCCCGACGCCCCTGAAGCAGATAAACCGGCCGCAATCGCCCGGTCCGCGGGCTCCCTGAAGGGCTGCGTCTTTCCTGCAACAGTTTTTCCGGCAGATTTTGTTCCAGCCATTGCATTGGGTGGAATGGACCCCTATGCTTTCGGCAAGCAAGTGAAGGTGCATAGCTCCGAGAACCGGCCTCCGGTTTTCCGAGCTGTGCGCGAAACTTTTGCCGGCGAAGCGCTTCGTCAGCGTGATCGTGTCGAGGCAGGCCGCTCTCCGGAGCTGTCCATTCCCGTTTCGCGTGCAGGAATATTGTCCCAGCTAAAGAGCCCCTTTTGTTAACTGAAATTATCATCGTCATTGCGCTCACCGTCCTGAACGGTGTCCTGGCAATGTCGGAACTCGCCGTCGTTTCTTCCCGCCCTGTCCGCCTCAAGGTCATGGCCGAGCAGGGCAACAGAGGGGCGGCGACGGCCATACGGCTTGCCGAAGACCCCGGCCGCTTCCTTTCCACCGTACAGATCGGCATCACGCTCGTCGGTATTCTTTCGGGCGCCTTTTCCGGCGCCACGCTCGGCACGCGCTTTTCCGCATGGCTGGTCACCCAAGGCGTGTCGGGCAATGTCGCCGACGCGCTCGGCGTCGGCACCGTGGTCGTCGCCATCACCTATCTGTCCCTGATCGTCGGCGAACTGGTGCCGAAGCAGATCGCGCTGCGCGCGCCGGAAACGGTTGCCGCCCGCGTCGCGCCATCGATGATGTTCCTGTCGCGCATCGGCGCGCCGATCGTCTGGCTGCTCGATATTTCCGGCCGGATCGTGCTCGGCATTCTCGGCCAGAAGGGCGAATCCGGCGATCGGGTGACGGATGAGGAAATCCGCACCGTGCTTGCCGAAGCCCAGAGCGCCGGTGTGATCGAGACCGAGGAATCCGCCATGATCTCCGGCGTCATGCGGCTTGCGGACCGCGCGGCGCGCGGCCTGATGACGCCGCGCCGCGACGTCGAGGTGATCGATACCGAAGACGATCTCGAGGAACTCCGCGCCCAGCTTCGCGCCACGCAGCGCTCCCGCCTGCCGGTCCGCAAGGGCAGTTCCGACGAAATCCTCGGCGTGCTCTTCGTCAAGGACGCCTACGACTTCATCGCCGGCGACAAGCAATTCGACGTGATGGCGCTGATGCGCGAGGCGCCGGTCGTCTCCGACCTCACGGGGGCGCTCGACGTCATCCAGGCGCTCCGCCGGGCACCGGCGCATATGGTACTCGTCTATGACGAATACGGCCATTTCGAAGGCATCATCACCTCCGGCGACATCCTGGAGGCGATCACCGGCGTCTTCCAGGAGGACGAGCTCGAGGAGCCGGCGATCGTGCCGCGCGACGACGGTTCCTTCCTCGTCGCCGGCTGGATGCCGGTCGATGAATTCGCCGAGCAGATGGGCGTTCCGATCGGGGATGACCCCGGTTACGAGACCGTCGCCGGCTTCGTGCTCGACGAACTGAAGCATCTGCCGGAACTTGGCGAGAGCTTCTCGACGCATGGCTGGACCTTCGAGGTCATCGATCTCGACGGCCGCCGCATCGACAAGCTGCTCGTCACCAGGGCAACGGAAAAGGCGTGATGAGCAGCCGGGAGCGCAAGGCGCAACTGCGCGGCGAACGGCTTGCCGCGCGCGATGCCATCCTCCCGGACGAGCGGATCGAGAAGAGCCTGGCGATCGCCTCACACGGGACGGACGCCGTCGAACTGGAGCCGGGGACGATCGTCTCCGGTTTCCTGCCCATCCGTTCCGAAGTCGATCCCAGGCCGCTGATGGCTTTCCTCAGGGATCGCAATGCGCGGCTCTGCGTGCCGGTCATCCTCGACAGGCAGACGATCATCTTCCGCGAACTGGTGCGCGGCGCCGAGCTGGTTCCCGGCGTGTTCGGCACTTTCGGGCCGGGGCCGGATGCGGAGGAACTCGATCCCGATATCATGCTGATGCCCTTGTCGGCTTTCGATGCGGCCGGCCATCGGATCGGCTACGGCGGCGGTTACTATGACCGTGCGATCCACCGTCTGCATCAAAAAGGCCTGACGCCGAGGCTGATCGGGATTGCGTTCGACTGCCAGGAAGTGGCATCAGTTCCCTTTGAACCTCACGACATCAGACTGGACGCGATCCTGACGGAAAGCGGCTACCGGCCCTTCGCAGGGGGCTGAACAGATTGGATAGCAATGCGCCTTTTGTTTCTGGGTGACATGGTGGGCAAGACCGGCCGCACGACGGTATGGGAAAAACTGCCGGGCCTCGTCTCCGACCTCAAGCTCGATTTCGTCATCGTCAACGGCGAGAACGCCGCCGGCGGCTTCGGCATCACCGAGGAGATATTCCTCGAAACGATCAATGCCGGCGCCGATGTCGTGACGACGGGCAACCATGTCTGGGACCAGAAGGATGCGGTTGGTTTCGCCGGCCGCCACGACCAGTTCCTGCGGCCCGCCAACTATCCCGCCGGAACGCCCGGCCGGGGCTCCGGCCTCTATTATGCCCGGAACGGCGCGCGCGTGCTGGTCGCCAACATCATGGGCCGGGTCTTCATGCATCCGGAGCTGGACGATCCCTTCAAAAGCGCCGAGGCGATCCTCGATGCCTGTCCGCTGAAGGAGCAGGCGGATGCGATCATCTTCGATTTCCATGCGGAAGCGACCAGCGAGAAGCAGTGTTTCGGGCATTTCGTCGACGGGCGCGCCAGCCTCGTGGTCGGCACGCATACCCATGTGCCGACCGCCGACTGCCAGATCCTGAACGGCGGCACGGGCTACATGTCGGATGCCGGCATGTGCGGCGATTACGACTCCTCGCTCGGCATGGACAAGGAGGAGCCGCTCAACCGCTTCATCTCGAAAATGCCGAAGGGGCGTTTCGAAGCGGCGACGGGGCCTGCGACCATCTGCGGCCTCGGCATCGAGATTTCCGATGTCACGGGCTTGGCGGAAAAGATCGCGCCGCTGCGGATCGGCCCGAGGCTTGCCGAGACCATCCCGGATTTCTGGCGGTAGCGGCCCTCAGGCTTTCGGGCGGCGCGACAGCCATTCCCTGAATTCCGCGGCCGTCGTCACGCCGCCGTCCAGAACCGCCTCGTAGACGAGGGCGCTCGGCGCCGGCTTGCCGCCCCGCGGGGCGTTGGCGGCCAGTCCGGTCTTGATCGTCAGGATCGTTTCCCGCACGTCGTCCGTGAGGCGCGGGGCGAGCGTCTCCAGATGCCTGAGATCCGGCTGGCGTCCGGGTTCGTCGACGAACCAGATGTCGAGATTCCAGTCCTCGTCCTTTTCCGAGCGGTAGGTGACGGCGAGATAGTGCCCGTCGGGATAATCCTGCGGCGCCACATTCCAGAAGCCGCTGTCGTTGCGATAGCGCACCGCGCCGACGCACGGTCTCAGCATCAGGTTTCCGGCGATCTCCGCGATCGTCCGGCAGGTGCCCGGGTCGAGCCTTTCGCAGACGACCGTGATATCGATGTCACGGCGGACCATCAGCGCGAGCGCGGAACTGCCGACCCGCACGGGATTTCCCGCCATGCGCAGCAGTCCGTCGAGGTCCAGCGCGCTCACGACCGCATCGGATTCCGCCTGTCGTTCGGCCTGCCGTTCCAGAATGCCCGTCATGGTTCTTCCCGTCGTTTCCGGAGCCCGATGCCGGCTATCCCGGGCAAGGCCGGGAGCCGGCCTGTCTCAAAGCGCTTCCTCAAGCAGCGTCAGCAGGCGCTTGAAATGCCGCTCGGAACCGGCCTTGTCGTAAACGCCGTGGTCCGGCACGGCCCAGCCATGCGCCATGCCCACATAGTTCTCGATCGCATGATCCACGCCGCCGGCGCGAAGCGCTTCCGCGAGGCGGGCGGACTGTTCCGGCGGAAACGAGTTGTCGACGCCGGCGACCCCGACGTAAACCTTCGCCTTGATGCTGTCGGCCAGCCGGTGCGGACTGTCCCCGGCGTCGCTCGCCAGATTGCCGCCATGGAAGCTCGCGGCCGCCTTGACGCGGTCCGGATAACGCGCGGCGGCGGTCAGGGCGCGGCCACCGCCCATGCAATAACCGACCGTTGCGATCGGGCCGGTTGCGCCTTCCCCGGCCAGGGCGTCGATGAAGGCTGCGCTGTCGCGGGCCGTGAATTCCTGGGTGGTCGCCTGTATCATCGACTTGAGCCGGGTCCTGGAGGACTCCTCGCCGAAGGCCGTCCTGGCGTCGAACGGGCCATAGCCGCCGGAGCGGTAGAAGAGGTCGGGGACGAGCACGACATGGCCGGCATCGGCGATGCGCTGCCCCATGTCGTAGAGCGCCTGGCGCGGCCCGAAGGCGTCCATGTAGACGATCACGCCCCTGGTCGTCGCGGCGCCGTTTTCCGGCTTGATGACGGCGGCCTTCGCGATGCCGTCGGCGGTCCTGATCTCAATCTCGTGCTTCATGAAATATCCTTTCCACACTCTGCCCGCGCGGGTTTCCGGAGACCCTGTTTCGGACGGCGGCGTTTTCTTTTCAATAATCAATTCCATGCGCTCCACCAATGACAGAATTGTGAGAAATTCCGGCTGGACCGCTCTTTCGCATTGCCGCATGTTTTCGCCCGGGAATGAACAGGAATTTTGAGTTCTTTGGGAGCAGCATGATGCTACGGGCTCTGGCGTTCGCTCTTTCCGGCCTTCTTCTCTCGGCCTTTGCGGCTCTCGCACAGGATGCCGGATTGCCGGTCAGCCAATGTCAGGCGATCGCCCGGAATATACCCGGGGCGATGTTCGCGAGCCTCAAGCCATCCGGCCTGCAGTTCGCGCAGGCGAACAAGCCCCTGACGCTCGCCGAGAAGGAAGAGGTGAAGATCACCTTCGTCGGCCACTCCACCTATTTCATCGAAAGCCCGCAGGGCGTCGGGATCGCCACCGACTATAGCGGCGTCTATCCGCCGCCGCGCCTGCCCGATGTCGTGACGATGAACAAGGCGCATTCCACGCATTTTACGCTCAGCCCCGATCCGGGGATCAGGCATGTGCTGCACGGCTGGAGCGACGTGCCGGGCGAAAAGGCCGAGCACCGCCTGACCGTCGATGACGTCTATATCCGCAACGTCGTTTCCGACATCCGCTCCTGGGGCGGCGGCGTAGAGGAAAACGGCAATTCGATCTTCATATTCGAGGTCGCGGGCCTGTGCATCGGTCATCTCGGCCATCTGCATTTCGAGCTCATCGAGGAGCAGTATACGCAGATCGGCCGGCTCGACGTGCTGATGGTGCCGGTGGACGGCGGGCTCACCATGGGCGCGGACAGCATGAGCCGCGTCGTGCAGCGGCTTCGCTCCTCGCTGATCCTGCCGATGCATCGCTGGGGGCCGCCGCTCGACAGCTTCCTCGCCATGTTCGACGGCCGGTTCGATATCGCCTACGCCAGGGAGCCGGTGATCCGCATTTCCATGCGGAGCCTGCCGAAGAAGCCGACCATACTGGTGCCGCAGGGACTTTGAGGGGCTTTGGGCCCTTCGGCGCTTTTCCGGTCAGTGGAAATGCGGAAAGGCGAGGTGCTGCTTGACGCCGACTTCCGGCATCTTCCCGTCCTTCAGGTTCGCCTTGGCGATCTCCCAGCCGAACCTCAGCGAACTGTCGGTCGAGGCCCAGATTTCCGCGTCGTCGACCCGCAGGGCGAGCATGGCGAGCATCGGGTCGTCCTTGCCGTTCTCGTACCAGGCTGCCGTCACGGCGCTCCAGTATTCATCGATCCTGGCGGGGTCCCTGCGGACTTCCAGCGTGCCGGAAAGGCAGGCGTGGTAATCGTGGTTCCTGCCGATGACGCAGAAATGCGCCCGCGTGCCGGGACGGATGGCGCGCACCAGGTCGGTGTCGTTCTTCGTGAAGAACCAGATCGTGCTGGTCTTCGGGTCGACATTCGGCGCCATGGGCCGGAAGTGCATATGCGAGCCCTCGATGCCGAGCATGCCGGCATGGACGCCGTTGATCTCGTCCCAGAGCTGGCGTTCCGGTGCTTCGCGGGCTTCGGTGAGGCTTGCCATGGACCGTCTCCTTTGCTGTTCGGTTCGCTCACAAAACGGCAGGCGCCCGGCTTTGTTCCGGGGGCAGGGCGGCTGAAAAGCCCCACTGGCAACCGGAAATGCCCTTGAACGGCCAAAACTTCGAAATTATAAGGCGCCATTCCAAACAAGCTAAAGTGTCAGGGGTGCCATGGCTGGCCATTCACAGTTCAAAAACATCATGCACCGGAAGGGCAAGCAGGACTCGATCCGGTCGAAGCTGTTCTCCAAGCTTGCGCGCGAAATCACCGTCGCCGCCAAGCAGGGCCTTCCCGACCCGAGCATGAACGCGGCTTTGCGTCTGGCCGTCCAGAACGCCAAGGCGCAATCCATGCCGAGGGACAATATCGACCGCGCCATCAAGAAGGCGTCGGGCGCGGATGCGGAAACCTACGATTCCGTTCGCTACGAGGGTTACGGTCCGGGCGGCACGGCGGTCATCGTCGAGGCGCTGACCGACAACCGCAACCGCACCGCCTCCAACGTGCGCTCGATCTTCACCAAGGCCGGCGGCGCGCTCGGCGAAACCGGCTCGGTCTCCTTTTCCTTCGACCATGTGGGCGAGATCACCTACAAGGCGGGCGCCGGCGACGCGGACAAGGTGATGGAAGCGGCGATCGAGGCCGGCGCCGACGACGTGACCTCCGACGAGGACGGCCACACGATCATCTGCGCCTTCGAAAGCCTCGGCGAGGTGTCGAAGGCGCTCGAGGCGACGCTCGGCGAGGCCGAGACCGTCAAGGCGATCTGGAGGCCGCAGAACACGATCGAGGTCGATGAGGAGAAGGCGCAGTCGCTGATGAAGCTCATCGACAACCTGGAAGACGACGACGACGTGCAGAACGTCTATTCGAACTTCGAGGTTTCCGACGAAGTCATGGCCAAGCTTTCGGCCTGACGAGCCTTTCCTTCTCCCCGGCGGGGAGGAGGTGCCCCACGGGCGGAGCAGGAGCAGTCTCACTGGCGGGCTTTGCGCTTGCCGGATGCACCTTATCGCCTCGCATCCGCGGCGCTTCTCCCGGCGGGGGAGAAGCGGCAGGGGGCGGCGGTCGTTAGGGTCAGCCGCTCGCCTTTACCCTCTCCATCATCGGCAGCGTCGCAAACAGTTCCACCGAGCGGAGCCGCGCTTCCATGTCGTGGACCGGCATGGAGATGATCAGTTCGTCTGCCTGCGTTTCGCCGAGGAAGTCCCCGAGCTTCGCCGTGACCGTCGCCACCGAGCCGACCGCCGCATAGCGCAGCGTATGCTCGACGCTCATCTTCTCCATCGGGGTCCAGATGCCCTCCATGCTGTCGACCGGCTTCGGGAAGCGGGTACGGACGTTCTTGCGCAGGTTGACGAACTGCTGCTGCGAGGAGGTGAAAAGGCGCTCGGCCCCGGCGTCGGTGTCTGCCGCGACGCCCATGACGCCGACCATGACATACGGCTTCTCAAGCTCCAGCGAGGGCTGGAACCGTTCGCGATAGATGGCGATCGCTTCCATCAGCATGTCGGGCGCGAAATGCGAGGCGAAGGCATAGGGAAGCCCGAGCGCCGCTGCGAGATGGGCGCTGTAGATGCTCGATCCGAGCAGCCAGAGCGGCACATGGGCATCCATGCCGGGGACGGCGAGCAGGCCCTGATCCTTCTCCGGCGTGCCGAGCAGGCGCTGCAGTTCGAGGATATCGTGCGGGAAGCTTTCCGCGCCCGCATCGAGGTTGCGGCGCAGCGCGCTCGCGGTGCGCATGTCGGTTCCGGGCGCGCGGCCGAGTCCGAGGTCGACGCGGCCGGGCAGCAGCGCTTCCAGGGTGCCGAACTGCTCGGCGATGACGAGCGGGGAGTGGTTGGGCAGCATGATGCCGCCCGAGCCCACCCGGATCGTCTTCGTGGCGGCGCCGACATGGGAGATGACCAGCGAGGTGGCGGCGCTCGCAATCCCCGGCATGCCGTGGTGTTCGGCAAGCCAGACGCGTTTATAACCCTCTTCCTCGGCTTTGATCGCCATGCGGCGGGACTGGTCGAGCGCGTCGCGCACGGAATAACCTTCACCGACGGGTGAAAGATCGAGGATGGAAAAGGGGATCATCGGCATGTCCTGGGACAGGTGGGTGACAGAGCGTCCCACTTATCTAGGCAGCCGTGTCCAGGAATGCGACCCCGGGCCGATGGAAAAAGGGGCCGGGGATGCGGCCCCCTGCCGATCACGACTTGACGAGCCGCAGGTGGGAGCCCCGCGTTCCGGGTTCGTGAGGCGCCGGATCGTGCGGCGGGGGAACGATCACCGTCACCCGGGCGAAACGGCTCGCCTTCTGGTCGATCTCGGCGATCTGCCTGTCCATGCGGTCGAGCGCGAGGGTGGCGATATCCGTCCTCAGGCTCGCCGCGTGCCTCGACCTGGCGAGTTCGCCGAGGTCGGCATGCGTCGCGGAGGCCGCTTCCGCCTGGTCTCCGGCGGCTTCGGCAAGATTGCCGGCATGCTCGTTCAGGGCGTCCAGATAAAGGCCGAGGGCGTCGAGTTCCCGGCCGATCTGCCGCGTTGCGGCCGACAGGGCCTCGCCCCTGTCCGGCGATTGCCGGCCGTCCGCTCCGTCACTGCCCATCTCCTCGATCAGCTTCAGGGCGGCGGAGACCGCTTCCGCGGAACGGCTCAGGTCGAGCCTGGCGTTGCGGGCGATCGTAGCGGTGTGCCGGGCGAGCGCCTTTTGCTGGCGAAGCCCCTGGGCAAGGGCGCCGGCAGCGGCGGCAGCCCCCGAAAGGCGTGCGGAATGATCGGCTTGCCTTTCGGCGCCTTCGCTCATCGCGGTTCGCAGCTGGTCGGATTCGTCGCGCAGCAGGCGGGCATTGCCGATGACCGAATCCATCGTGCCGTTCAAGGCGTTGAGGCCGCGGTTGAAATCCCGCCGCATGCCGTCCCAGGGCGCGGGAAAGGGGCTGTCGAGCGTGGCGCCGAGATCCGCGGCGGCAAACCGCCTCACTCCGCTATCCAGCGCGTTGACGACGATGCGCATATGCTGCAATTCCAATTCATTCGGATCTCGATCCCGTATCATTCGGGCGCCTCCTTCGTGCTTCGCCCCCCTTTCTGCGCAAGCAACGCGATGAAAGGAAGGTGGTTTCCGGATTTGGCGAGGTTCTGCCCAAATCCTTTTCCACATGGTTAACGGCGAAGGCGAATCCCCCGGCCCGGGCTGCCGTCCCCGCATCGCGGCATGGCGCCCTTCGCCGCGAGGCGGTAGTCTCGCGCCATGACAGAGACGATTCGCATCATCGGCATAGATCCGGGACTTCGCCGCACTGGCTGGGGCATTATCGAGACGCTGGGCAACAGCCTTCGTTTCATCGCATCGGGCACAGTGACATCCGACGGGGACATGGACCTCGCCTCGCGCCTCTGCCAGCTGCACGACGGGCTTGCCGAAGTGGTGCATGGCTACCGTCCCGACGAGGCGGCCGTCGAGCAGACATTCGTCAACAAGGACGCGGTCGCCACGCTCAAGCTCGGGCAGGCGCGCGGCGTCGTCATGCTGGTGCCCGCGCGCGCCGGCCTGCCGGTCGCGGAATATGCGCCGAACGCCGTCAAGAAATCGGTGATCGGCGTCGGCCACGGCGAGAAGCAGCAGATCCACATGATGCTGAAGATCCTGATGCCGAAGGCGGACTTCAAGGGCAACGACGCGGCCGATGCGCTGGCGATCGCCATCTGCCATGCTCACCACCGGGGCGGAAGGCGCATGCGCGCCGCGCTCGCCGGCTAGTTTGTTCTTGACCTGTTCTCGTTCGACCGATAGGTAATACCGCAGAGGTATTACCATGCGAGTCACCGAAAAAGGCCAGGTCACGATCCCCAAGGAAATCCGCGACCGTTTGAAGATCGGTCCGGGTTCGGAGGTGGATTTCATCGCCGACGACAAGGGCGCCCGGCTGGTCGTGGTCGCGAGGGGGCAGGCCGCATCCGAAGAGGATTTCGAATCCTGGCTCAGGAGCAGGTCCGGGACCTTCGATACCGGGGGCATGACGACCGACGAATTCATGCAATGGCTGAGGGGGCCGCGCGATGATCTCGGTCCTCGTTGATACGAATATCTTCATCGACGTCTTCGGCCCGGAGGCCGCGTTCAAGGAATGGTCCTCGGATGCGATCCTGAAACTGAAGGCGGAAGCGCAATTCATCCTCAGTCCGATCGTGTGGGCAGAGCTTGCCACCATGGCGCCGAACGAGGAGGAATTGATGTTCCTGCTGTCGCGCCTCGATCTGGTGCGCGAGCCGCTGCCGTTTTCGGCGGCCTATCGGGCCGGCATGGCGCATGTGCACTATCGACGGAACGGCGGCCTGCGGGAACGGACCCTGCCGGATTTTCTCGTCGGCGCGCATGCGTTCGTCCGGTCGCACCGGCTCCTCACGCGCGACGCTTCCCGCTACCGGGCCTATTTCCCTTCGCTCGACATCATCTCTCCCGAAACCCATCCCCTGTAAATTTATCGTTGGCGGACCTTTTTCATGATCGGCAAGCTCAAAGGCACTATCGACGAGATCGGCGACGACTACGTGCTCGTGGATGTGCACGGTGTCTGTTACGAAGTCTTCTGCTCTTCCCGCGTGCTTTCGAAAATGGGCTCGGCGGGCGAGGCGGTGGTGCTGTTCATCGAGACCTATGTGCGCGAGGACCAGTTGAAGCTCTTCGGTTTCCTGACCGCGCTGGAGCGGGAATGGTTCAACCTCCTCCAGAGCGTGCAGGGGGTCGGCGCCAAGGTGGCGCTCGCCGTCCTCTCGACGCTGACGCCGTCGGAACTCGCCAATGCAATCGCATTGCAGGACCGCACGTCGGTCTCGCGCGCGCCGGGCGTCGGCCCGAAGGTGGCGATGCGCATCGTGACCGAACTCAAGAACAAGGCGCCCGCCTTCGCCGGCGAGGCGTCGTCGAATATCGGCCTCAAGCAGGAGATCGGCGAGGGCGTCGCCTCCGCGCCGGTGGCCGATGCCGTCTCGGCGCTCACCAATCTCGGCTATTCGCGCGATCAGGCGGCCAATGCGGTTGCCGCCGCCTTGAAGAACGGCGGCGAGGGGGCGGACAGCGCCAAGCTCATCCGCCTGGGGCTGAAGGAACTGGCGCGGTAATCGTTGGACACCACATTTCTTACTGGTATATTCAAGGTAAGAAAAATGGCTGAGGGTAAGAAATGGGCGCTTTGACGACAATGACCTCGAAAGGCCAGATTACCATCCCGAGCGAAGTGCGCGAGGCGTTAAATCTTCAGCCGGGCACCCGTTTCTATGTCGCGGCCCGGAATGGCCAGGTCGTTGCAATACCCAAGAATAAGAAACTGGCGGATTTTGCCGGTATCCTGGGCAAGCCTCCTGCAGGAGGCAGCCTGGCGATCGAAGATATGGACGACGCCAGCGCGGAGGCGGCGGCCAAAGAGGATGCCCGGATCATGCGCGAATGGCCGGAGCGTTCGAAGTGATCGGCATCGACGCCAATGTGCTGGTTCGCTTTCTGGTCGATGACGACCCCGAACAGAATGCCGCGGCGCGTCGTTTCCTGTCCGGGCGGACCGCCGACGATCCTGCCTTTGTCAGTGCGCTCGTGATCGCCGAAACCGCATGGGTGCTCAATCGCCGCCTCAAATACCCAATGCCTGTGGTGTCCGATCTGTTGCTCGATCTTATTTCAGCCGATGGCCTTGTGGTCGAATATACCGAGGAGCTTGATGCTCTTTTGAGTGTTGCCCAACCAAAGGCGGATTTTGCTGACTACCTGATTTTCTGGTCGGCACGGCGTGCCGGATGTCGTTCGGTTGTGACCTTCGACGAAACCGCGGCGAAAGCCATACCCGGAATGGAACTTCTCGCATGAGTGAACCTGCCCGCCTGATATCGCCGGAAAAGCGGGGCGAAGACCTGGATGTGACGCTGCGCCCGCAGTCGCTGGACGAGTTCACCGGCCAGGCGGAGGCGCGCGCCAACCTGAAGGTCTTCATCGAAGCGGCCAAGGCGCGGGGCGAGGCGCTCGACCATGTGCTCTTCGTCGGGCCGCCCGGTCTCGGCAAGACGACGCTGGCGCAGATCATGGCGAAGGAGCTCGGCGTCAACTTCCGCTCCACCTCCGGTCCGGTCATCGCCAAGGCGGGGGATCTCGCGGCGCTGCTCACCAATCTCGAAGAGCGCGATGTCCTCTTCATCGACGAAATCCATCGCCTCAATCCGGCGGTCGAGGAAATCCTCTATCCCGCCATGGAGGATTTCCAGCTCGACCTGATCATCGGGGAGGGGCCTGCGGCACGTTCGGTGAAGATCGACCTCTCGAAGTTCACGCTGGTTGCCGCGACCACCCGCCTCGGCCTGCTGACCACGCCGCTGCGCGACCGTTTCGGCATTCCGGTGCGGTTGTCGTTCTATACCGTGGAGGAGCTGGAGCTGATCGTACGGCGCGGAGCGCGGCTGATGAACCTGCCGATGACCGACGACGGCGCGCGGGAAATCGCCCGCCGCGCCCGCGGCACGCCGCGCATTGCCGGCCGGCTGCTGCGCCGCGTGCGCGACTTCGCCGAGGTGGCGAAGGCGGAGGCGGTGACGAGGGTGATCGCCGACGAGGCGCTCACCCGCCTGCTCGTGGACAATATGGGCCTCGACCAGCTCGACAAGCGCTATCTCAACATGATCGCCGTGAACTTCGGCGGCGGGCCGGTGGGCATCGAGACGATTGCCGCAGGCCTGTCGGAACCGCGCGACGCGATCGAGGATATCATCGAGCCCTACATGATCCAGCAGGGTTTCATCCAGCGCACGCCGCGCGGCCGTGTTTTGACCGCAAATGCCTGGAAACATCTGGGGCTCCAGCCGCCGAAGGATCTCGAGGCGGCGCAGTTCCGGATGTTTACCGAGGATGATTGAGTGATTTCCCGCCGCGGGTTCTTCAAGACGGTGGGCGCCAGCTTCTTGTCGATGATGGCGCTCGGAAGTTATGCCGTGGCCGAGCCGCTGGTTCGGCTGCGGACCGCCCGTTATGCGCTCACGCCTCCGGGCTGGACGCCGGGGCTGAAGCTGCGCATCGTCGCGCTGGCCGATTTCCATGCCTGCCAGCCCTGGATGCCGGCGGAACGGATCGTGTCGATCTGCGAGCAGGCCAACGCGCTTCAGCCGGACGTGGTCCTGCTCCTGGGCGACTATGTCTCGGGCATGCGTCTCGTCACGGACCGGATGGCGCCGGATGTCTGGGCGCAGGCGCTTTCGACCTTGCAGGCGCCGCTCGGCGTGCATGCCGTGCTCGGCAATCACGACTGGTGGGAGGATGCCGAGGTGCAGCGGCAGGGTGGCGGAACGCCGGCCAGCCGGCGCGTCCTGGAGGCCGTCGGCATCCCGGTC
This sequence comes from Neorhizobium puerariae, assembly GCF_042429745.1. NCBI lineage: Bacteria > Pseudomonadati > Pseudomonadota > Alphaproteobacteria > Hyphomicrobiales > Rhizobiaceae > Neorhizobium > Neorhizobium puerariae. The sequence goes on from NZ_JBHMAA010000038.1 coordinate 33,168, forward strand.
TACAGCAATCGCGCGCTTCGCCTCGAAAAGGAGGGACGGGGGTTCTGGCTGGCGGGGGTCGAAGACCAGCTCGCCATACTTCCGCGCCGGGGCCATCCGGAAATTCGCAAGGACGATCTTGCCGGCACGCTTGCGCAGGTCACCGATGCGGCGCCAGTCATCCTCATGGCGCATGAGCCGGATATCTTTCCGCAGGTGCCGGGCCGCGTGTCGCTCACCCTTTCCGGCCATACGCACGGCGGGCAGGTCCGGCTGTTCGGTTATGCGCCCGTCGTGCCGTCTCGGTTCGGCGACCGTTATGTCTACGGTCATGTCCGGGAAGGCGGCCGCGACCTGATCGTGTCGGGCGGGCTCGGCTGTTCCGGCCTGCCGATCCGTTTCGGCGCGCCGCCGGAAATCGTCGCCATCGACCTCGGCTGACACCGGCCGGCGCCGGAACATTCGCCGCCTGCCCGTGTTCTTCCTCCCGAAGGAGGATGCCATGCAGAAGATCGAAACCCGTGAGCATATCGCGAGGCGGCGGTCGGGGTCGGGGAAGACCGATGGCTGACGACCGCGACGACCGCATTCCGCCACCCGAGGTCGCGGCGGCGGCCGAGAAGGGCCTGAAACTCCGGTCGCAATACCGTCGCGGCGGCACGATGGTCGGCGTCGCGCGCGCTCGCGACCTGAAGAACCGCAAGCCGGTTTCCGACCAGACCATCAAAAGGATGGTGAGTTATTTCCACCGACACAGGGTGGACAAGCGGGCGGAGAATTTCGGCGACGACGAGAACCCGTCCACCGGCTACATCGCCTGGCTGCTCTGGGGCGGCGACGCGGGCCGGAATTGGGCCGAGGCGCACAGGAAGGCGATCGAGACGGCAAGGGAAGAAGCGCGGATGCGGCGTTTCAGGCGGCCGTATCCAGAGAACCTGCCAAATCCCTGACCGTCTGCCGCAGGAGAACCAGCCCGCCCGACCGCCAGCCGAGGGCCTCGATCCTGCGGGTGGACATGACGTTCACCGAGGCGCGGTCGGCGCCTTGCGGCAGTTCGGCCGGACAGTGCGGCAGGAAGCCGAGGATTTCGCGCGTGTCGGTGACGATGTCGGACACGTTGAAGACCTGGCCGTCGATCCTGCCCGCCTCCGTCTCCAGCATCAGCCGGACGGCCAGCGCGACATCGCGGCCGTGCACTTCACTGCCGGCCCGCGACGGCAGGGGGCGGCCGGCGAGGCAGTCTTCGAAAAGGCCGTCCCACTTGTTGGGGCGAAGGTTGCCGTAGACGCCGGTCAGTCTCAGGCTGGCGGTCGCAAGGCCGGGGCCGGAAAGGGCGGCCAGCGCGCGCTCGCCATCCAGCTTGACCTGCCCGTAGAGGCTGTCCGGCTCCGGAACGAGTTCCTCCGTGAGCGCCGTGCCGACCGGCAAGCCGTCATAGACCGCGCGGCTGGAGAGGAAGACCGCCCGCCGCGTGCCCGCCCGCCTGGCGGCTTCGAAGAGCCTGACCGTGCCGTCGAGGTTCAGCCGCCGGAAGCGGGCCGGATCGTCGCCCTCGCCGCCGCGATATTTGCCGGGGAGATGATCGAAGGCGGCGTGCACGAAGAAATAGGCGTCGTCGAAAGCCTCGATCTGGTCGAGGCCGGGATCGAGCGAAAGGGGGACGAAGCGGACGGGCCGCGTGAAGAAGCCCGGGGCGGGCGGCGTTCGTCCTCCGACGATGACCTGATAACCGGCGGCAAGCAGGCCTTCGACGACATAACGTCCCACAAGGCCCGTCCCGCCGGAGACCAGCACCTTCACGGACGTTCCTCCGGTTTCGGCAGGGAGGCGATGCCGGGCGGTTCGCGGCCCTCGTGGAACGCGCGCCAGAGATCGATCAGCGGCCGCAGCCGGTCCGCTTTCGGATGTTCCTTTTCCCAGGGCTTCTCATATTGGTAATGCAGCACGGCGATGCTCTCCCAATCCCAGAGAGCGGGCATGTTGAACCATACATATTGCAGCATGTTCATAAAGACAGGGAGGCCGTGCCAGTCCGGGAAGAAATATTCGAGGAAGGTCTGGTCGGTGCGCCGCCAGAAGGCATCCGGGCGGTCGAGTTCGGCAAGCATCCGCCCGAAGGTTCCGGCCGACGGCTCTGCGACGAAGACGCCGGAATTCAGCCGACGGAAATCGGCGAGGCTTTCGTAGACGTTCGGCGCCGCGGAAAATTCCGGATAGCCGAACAGCCTGTCGATGTTCTTCAATACCAGCGCATCGGCATCGATGAAGACGACCCTTTCGTATTCGGTGAGCTGCCAGAGCCGCAGCTTGCAGAAATTGTCGAGCGGCGTGTGGAAATCCGGCTTGCGGCCCCTGGTGAACGGAGCCGCGTCATGCAGGTTCTTGCGGGCATGGCGTTGGTTGAAGGCGTCCGAAAGCGGCAGGTGATCCGTTTCGACCAGCCGGCAGCCGAGTGCGGCGAGCGGGGCGAGATCGCCATCCGCAACGCCGCCCGTATGCAGCACGACGATATCCGCTCCGGTGCCCGTGCGCCCTATCGAGCGGACGAGCGCCGTGGCGCCCATGGCATAGTCGGCATTGGTGACGAGCGTGACGAAGGCGTTGCGAGCAGGTGTCATGGGATCGGAGTCCACACGGTAAAAGTCATTGTTCGACGGGCCCCCTCATCCGCCTGCCGGCACCTTCTCCCCGGTGGGGAGAAGAAGTATGCCGCTCCGCAATTGCTTTCATCAAACACGAAGGCAGATGGCCGTATCCGCGAGCCCCTTCTCCCCCTCGGGGAGAAGGTGCCGGCAGGCGGATGAGGGGCGTCCGGCACGCCCTCGCGCTGCGACCCAGGTCTTAGTTCGCTCACGAGACCGATTTCAGCCGCTTGCCTTCCGGATCGTGCTCGACCTTGGCGGCGATGTCCCTCGTCCAGGCGGAAACGGCGGGAACGCGTGATCTGTCAACGCGATAGGCGTATTTCTTCGCAACGTCGACGATCTCGCCGAGCAGGCCCTCGCCGAGCGTGGTCGGCTTGAGGCCGAGATCGAGGAACTTGCCGTTCCTGACCATCAGTTCGTTTTCGGCTGCCTCCTTGCGCGGGTTCGGCAGCCAGGCGACCTGCGAGCCGGTCATCTTCGCGATCATTCCGGCGAGGTCGCGCACGCGATGGGTCTCGGTCATCTGGTTGAAGATCTCGACCCGGCTGCCGCGCTGGGGCGGGTTCTTCAGCGCGATCTCGATGCAGCGCACCGAATCCTGGATATGGATGAAGGCGCGCGTCTGGCCGCCGGTGCCGTGGACGGTGAGCGGATAACCGATCGCCGCCTGGATGAGGAAACGGTTCAGGACCGTTCCGTAATCCCCGTCATAATCGAACCTATTGATCAATTGCGTGTGCCGGCGGGTCTGCTCCGTATGCGTGCCCCAGACGATGCCCTGATGCAGGTCGGTGATCCTCAGGCCGTCGTTCTTCGCGTAGAACTGGAAGAGAAGCTGATCCAGGCATTTCGTCATGTGGTAGACCGAGCCGGGATTGGCGGGGTAGAGGATTTCCTGGGAGACGGTGCGCCCGTCGGCCGTCTCGATGCCGACCGGCAGGTAGCCTTCCGGAATCGCCGCCCCCACCGTCGAATACCCGTAGACGCCCATCGTGCCGAGATGCACGAGATGCGCGTCGAGATCGAGTTCGACCAGCGCGTTCAACAGGTTATGGGTGGCGTTAACGTTGTTGTCGACCGTATAGTTCTTGTGGCGGTCGCTTTTCATCGAATAGGGGGCCGCGCGCTGCTCGGCGAAATGGATGATGGCGTCGGGGCGGTGCCTGGCGAGCCAGCCCTTCAGGAGCTCGTAGTCCCTGGCAAGGTCGATGAGGTTGAAATGAATGCGGCGGCCCGTTTCCGCGTGCCAGATGCGGGTGCGCTCCTGGATGCTGTCCATCGGGGTCAGCGACTGGACGCCGAGCTCGGTGTCGATCCAGCGGCGGGAGAGGTTGTCGAGGATGTGAATCTCGTGGCCGGCATCAGACAGGTGGAGCGATGTCGGCCAGCCGACGAAACCGTCGCCGCCCAGGACTGCTATCTTCATTGATCCGAGTCTCCGCTGGTTTTCGATGCGTTTCCTGATAGGGAGGATGTGTGACAGGACTGAGGTCCCGCACACGAAAACTGGGTCAACATTCCATGCTTATCCAGTGAGGGATGATAATTTTCCAAGGCAACACCATGGCGGAACACAATTTTTTGTTATCGGGCGAATTGATCGAAGGCGGCCATCGGCTCGCCCAGCGCGTCTATTACGAAGACACGGATTTTTCGGGCCTCGTCTACCACGCCCGCTATCTGCATTTCCTGGAGCGCGGCAGGACCGACTATCTGCGGTGTCTCGGATGCGAGCAGAGCGCGCTTCTTGTCACTGACGAGGAGGGGCTCGTCTTCGTCGTGCACCGCATGGAGATCGATTTCAGACAGCCGGCCCGCATGGATGACATCCTGACCATCCAGACGGTCACCGAAAAGGCGGGCGGGGCGAAGATGGTGCTCAACCAGGAGATCCGCCGGGGCGAGACGCTGCTGATCGCGGCGAAGGTGGTGATCGCCGTCATCAACCGGCACGGCCGGCCGCGCCGGCTTCCGGAAACGGTGGCCGAGAAGTTTCTGGGACATCCTCTCCGGGAGAGGCAAGTAGATCCCGCCAGCGAGCCTGTAACGCATTCTTAACGATAATGATGTCTTACTGGCTCATGAGGAATTTGTGCAACGCACGCCTTCCTTTGACCAAAATTGAAAGCGAGAAGCCAAGCTGAAAACTCAGGGCATCTTGGGGTTGAGGCCGGCGCACCCAGCGATCAAAGACATTCTCGCGAGAGCGCGCTTTTGAACCCGCCCGGTCCTTAAAAGCCGGGCGTTTGGATTCGGGGATAGTAGTAGATGGAACAGGTAGGTTTGGCGGCAGCGGCGAGCGAAGTGAGCCTCTGGTCGCTGTTCATGCAGGCCGGTCTCGTCGTCAAGCTGGTGATGATCGGGCTTCTTGGCGCATCGGTCTGGACCTGGGCGATCGTCATCGACAAATATGTGGGCTTCGGCAAGGCCAAGCGCCAGTTCGACCAGTTCGAACAGGTCTTCTGGTCCGGCCAGTCGCTGGAAGAGCTCTACCGGACGCTTGCCGAACGCCAGAACAACGGGCTCGCCGCGATCTTCGTCGCCGCCATGCGCGAGTGGAAGAAGAGCTTCGAGCGCGGCGCGCGTTCCCCCATCGGCCTGCAGATGCGCATCGATCGGGCGATGGACGTGACGATGGCCCGCGAAAGCGAGACGTACGAGGCGCGCCTCGGTTCGCTCGCGACGATCGGTTCCGCCGGTCCGTTCATCGGCCTTTTCGGCACGGTCGTCGGCATCATGACCTCCTTCCAGGCGATCGCCGGTTCGAAATCCACCAATCTCGCGGTTGTGGCGCCCGGTATCGCGGAGGCGCTGCTCGCCACCGCGATCGGCCTTGTCGCGGCCATTCCCGCGGTCATCGCCTACAACAAGTTCACTGCCGACGCGGGCAAGCTTTCGGCCCGCATGGAAGGTTTCGCGGACGAGTTCTCCGCCATTCTGTCGCGCCAGATCGACGAAAAGCTGCAGCCGCGCCAGGCGGCGCAGTAACGCCGGTTGCAGGGCTCTAGGGAGTACGTGTCATGGGTATGTCGGCCGGGGGAGCTAAGGCATCGGGTGGCGGGCGCCGCAGGCGCGGCCGTCGCGGCGGCGCCATCAGCGAAATCAACGTCACGCCGCTCGTCGACGTCATGCTCGTGCTGCTCATCATCTTCATGGTGGCCGCGCCGATGATGACGGTCGGCGTGCCGATCGACCTGCCGGAAACGCAGGCGAAGGCGATGAATGCCGATACCCAGCCGATCACCGTTTCCGTCAATCCGCAGGGCGCGATCTATCTCCAGGAAACCCCGATCGGCATCGACGAGATCGTGCCGAAGCTGCAGGCGATCGCCACGACGGGCTATAACGAACGCATCTATGTGCGCGGCGACACCACCGCCGCCTACGGTGTCGTCATGAAGGTCATGGCCCGCATTTCCGCCGCCGGTTACAAGAATATCGGCCTCGTGACCCTGCAGGAACAGGAGAAGTGATCGGGCGCCATGAAAGGTAGTCTCGGCTCATCGCTGGTCTTGCACTCGCTGGTGCTAAGCTGGGCGCTTCTGTCGCTCAGCGCGCCGGCCTCCTTCGAGGTGGCCGATGTCGAGGCGTTGCCGGTCGATATCGTCCCGGTCGAATCGATCACCCAGGTGCAGCAGGGCGACAAGAAGGCGCCGCCCTCGAACAAGCCCTCTCCGAAGGAAACCAAGAACCAGAAGGTCGTCGACCATGCCGAAAATGCCGGCGAGAACGATGTCGACCTGAAGACGCCCCCGACGCCGGCCAAGAAGCCGACCCCCGTCGAGGCCGCCGCCGCTCCGAAGCCCACGGAGCGGCCGACCCCCAATCCGACGCCCGAGCAGAACGAGGTCAAGGACATCGTCAAGGAAGAGACGGCGCCGAAGCCGACCGAGGTCGCGGCCCTGCCGCAGCCGAAGCCGGATGTGACGCCGCCTCCGCCGAAGCCGGAACCTGCCGCCCAGGCCAAGCCCGAGCCCGCTCCAGCACCTGCCGAGGCCAAGTCCGAGGATATCCCGCTGCCGGACGCGGTGCCGCTGCCGGCGGCCCGGCCGACGCCGACCCCGCCGAAGGAAGAAGCCAAGCCCGTCGAGAAGCCGGCTGAAAAGCCTGCCGAGAAGAAGCCCGAGATGCCGAAGCCCGCCGAAGCGGCGAAGGCCGCGGAAACGGCGAAGGCAACCGAAAAGCCGACGGACAAGAAGGAAGGCAAGAAGCAGGAAACCGCCAAGTCCTCGTCTTCCAAGCAGAGCGATTTCAACGCCGACCAGATCGCGGCGCTGCTCAACAAGCAGGATACGTCCGGCGGCGGCGCGAAGCGCTCGACGCAGGTCGCCGCCCGTGGCGACACGAAGACGATCGGTGTCGGCCTGAGTTCCAGCGAGATCGATAACGTCAAGGGCCAGATCCAGGGCAACTGGCAGCTTGTCGGCGGATTGACCGGTGTCGCGGAGGTCCGTGTGAAGATCAGGGTTCAGCTCGATCAGTCCGGCAATATCGTGGGCGAGCCTGAGGTGACCGCGACGGGCGGCCCGGAAGGCACCCGGCGCGCGGTGGAGGGCAGCACGCGCCGTGCGCTCCTGAGGTCCGCGCCGCTGAAGAATTTACCGGCCGAGAAATATCAGGGCGAAAAAGGTTGGAACGTCCTGGTGCTGAACTTCGATCCGTCCGAGTTCGCATTGTGAGCCGGCAGGTATGGAACCGATGCAGAAACAGATGAAACGGGACCTGCCCCGAAACTCTCGCGTTAAGCTGAAAGGCTTGTTTTTATGATCAAGAGCTCTTTTTTCCGCGCCGTCATGGTGGCTGCGGGCATGTTGACCGCATTCATGGCCGGAGCGCCGGCCAACGCCGAAGTCACGATCAACATCAACAAGGGTAATGTTCAGCCGCTGCCGATCGCGGTGACGGATTTCCTGTCGAACAACGACCTCGGGCCGCAGATTTCGCAGGTCATCGCCGCGGACCTGCAGCGGTCCGGCCTGTTCGCGCCGATCAACAAGCAGGCCTTCATCGAAAAGATCTCCGATCCCAACCGCGCGCCGCGCTTCGAGGACTGGAAGGTCATCAACGCCCAGGCGCTGGTCACCGGCCGCATCACCCGTGAAGGCGACGGCCGGCTGCGCGCCGAGTTCCGCCTGTGGGACACCTATGCAGGCCAGCAGATGACCGGCCAGCAGTTCTTCACCCAGCCGGAGAACTGGCGCCGCGTCGCCCATATCATCGCCGACGCGATCTACAAGCAGATCACCGGCGAGGAAGGCTATTTCGACACCCGCGTCGTCTTCGTGTCCGAAAGCGGACCGAAGAACGCCCGCCAGCGCCAGCTTGCGATCATGGACCAGGACGGCTTCAACGTCCGGATGCTCACCAACTCCAAGGACATCGTGCTCACGCCGCGCTTTTCGCCGAGCCGGCAGGAAATCACCTACATGTCCTTCGAGGGCAACCAGCCGCGCGTCTACCTGCTGCAGCTCGAAACCGGGCAGCGCGAGGTGGTCGGCAACTTCCCCGGCATGACCTTCTCGCCGCGCTTCTCGCCGGATGGCCAGAAGGTCATCATGAGCCTGCAGCAGGAAGGCAATTCCAACATCTACACGATGGACCTGCGTTCGCGCACCACGACGCGGCTCACCTCCACCCAGGCGATCGACACGTCGCCGTCCTATGCGCCGGATGGCGGACGCATCGCGTTCGAAAGCGACCGCGGCGGAAGGCCGCAGATCTACGTGATGAATGCCGACGGTTCCGGCCAGACGCGCATCTCGTTCGGCGACGGCTCCTACTCGACGCCGGTCTGGTCGCCGCGCGGCGATCTCATCGCCTTCACCAAGCAGTCGGGCGGCAAGTTTTCGATCGGCGTGATGCGCCCGGACGGTTCGGGCGAACGCATCCTGACGAGCGGATTCCACAACGAAGGTCCGACCTGGGCGCCGAACGGACGCGTCCTGATGTTCTTCCGTCAGGCGGCGGGGGCGGGCGGTCCGCAGCTCTATTCGATCGACCTGACGGGTTACAACGAAGTGCAGATCAAGACGCCGTCCTACGGCTCCGACCCGGCCTGGTCGCCGCTTCTCGAATAGGCGCAGGCCGGCGATATCGACGACGAAGAGGCGGGGTCCCGCCTCTTTCCCGCCCCAATCTGCTGAGAAAGGGCGAATAAGGGACACCGGAATATTTTGTTAACCATAAGCATTTGATCATGGTTAACCGAGCCCGGTTAGAGTCTGGCAACTCTAATTCACTGATCAAGGAGAGACCGGCCATGAGCCGCATCGATACCCCGGCGATGAGCCGCATGCAAACCCTCGCTCGCAATCCTGCGGTCATCGCCCTGACGCTCGCGCTTGCGCTCGCCGGCTGCGCCAACAAGAAGAATCTGCCGAACAATGCCGGCGAACTCGGCCTCGGCGGCGCCGGCGCCGCAACGCCGGGCTCCAGCCAGGACTTTACCGTCAACGTCGGCGACCGCATCTTCTTCGATACCGATTCGTCCTCGATCCGTGCCGACGCCCAGCAGACCCTCGACCGCCAGGCCCAGTGGCTGCAGCGTTATCCGAACTACGCGATCACCGTCGAAGGCCATGCCGACGAACGCGGCACGCGCGAATACAACCTCGCCCTCGGCGCCCGCCGTGCGGCCGCGGCCAGGGAATATCTCGCCTCCCGCGGCATTCCCGCCAACCGCATCAAGACGATCTCCTACGGCAAGGAACGTCCGGTCGCCGTCTGCGACGACATTTCCTGCTGGTCGCAGAACCGCCGCGCGGTCACCGTTCTGGGCGGCGCCGGTTCCTGATCGCATTCACGGGCCTTTGCCTGAAGACAGGGGCGGTCGTCCGGCCGCCCCTGTCTTTTTTGCGAATACCCTGTCTTTTTGAGAATGCATGATGGCCAGATGGCGATGCACGGCCGCCTTGCCGAATCGGCCGCCCGTTCGTCCGGTGGCCGGAGAAACGCTTTTCGGCCGGTCGTTCGCCGTTCTCATCCGGATGCGAAGGAAAACTGGAGCCGCGTTTTTCGTTTTTCCATAGTTTGGCCCTGATTTCCGGGATTTTTGAACGTGGCCTTGGTTGCTTTTTGGCGGCAGTTGGAAAAAATCCCCCTGCGCCAATCCGGTGCATACTAAAAAGCAGGACGGACACTCATGAAGAAACTTGTCTTGGCAGCGATGCTGGGGCTGATGGCAACGAGCGCCCCGGCAGGGGCTTTCTCGCTGCCGAAACTCTTCCAGGGCAATCAGACCGCTGCGCAACAGCCTTCGGCCAGCCAACGGCCGGTGATTCTTGTGCAGAACGCTGATGCCGTTCGTATCCAGCAGCTCCAGGAAGAAGTCCGCCAGTTGAACGGGCGGATCGAGGAAATGAGTTATCAGCTCCTGCAGATGCAGGAGCAACTGCGCAAGGCGCAGGAAGACAACGAATTCCGTTTCCAGGATCTGGAAAAGAAGAAGAGAACCGAAATCGACGACGCGGCCGGGAAACCGGCCGTGGCGTCCAATCGCGCCCCGGCTTCTTCCGCTGCTTCGCCTACCCAGCCCTCGGACGATATCGCGAGGATCATCGAATCACCTTCCGGCGGCGATGCCGGGCAGGGGCAGGCCGCGGGCCGCAACGCGCCGCCGCCGACAACGCTCGGTTCCATCGACTTCGACCAGAGCGGCAATCCCCGCGGCGCCACGCGCAACGACCGGGCCAACAATGCCGCAGGCCTTCCCGGCGTCAGCGTTCCGCAGACCCCGGGCAAGTCCGCCGCGCCGACAAGGACGGACCCGCAGCAGACCGCCTCGCTCGGCAGCGAGAACGATGCCTACCAGGTCGCCTACAACCACGTCCTTGCCGGTGACTATCCGCTCGCGGAGAAGGAATTCGCGTCCTATATCCAGGCCTATCCGAAAGGCGCCCGCATTGCCGACGCCAATTTCTGGCTGGGCGAGGCGCAGTATTCCCAGGAAAAATACAGCGATGCCGCCAAGACGTTCCTCAATGCACACCAGGCCTACGGAAAGTCGCCCAAGGCGCCGGAAATGCTCCTGAAGCTCGGCATGTCGCTTGCCGCCCTCGACAATACGGAGACCGCCTGCGCGACGCTCCGCGAAGTGACCAAGCGCTATCCGAGCGCGCCCAAGGCGGTGCTGAGCAAGGTCGGCAGCGAGCAGAAGCGCCTGCGCTGCGAATGAGCGGGGCGCGCCCGTGACCGACGGCGCCCCGGTTCCAGAGCCCGTCGAGGCGGCCCGGCGGCTTCTTGCCGACATCGCCAGACCGGCCCGTCTTCTTGTCGCCGTTTCCGGTGGCAGCGATTCCACCGGCCTGCTCCTCGCCCTTTCGAAAACCAATCCTCCCGGTTCCGGCATCGCGATCCTCGCCGCGACGGTCGATCATGGCCTGAGGCCCGAATCCGCCGCGGAGGCGCGCGCGGTCGCCGCGTTTTGCGGCAGGCTCGGCATTCCCCATTTCATGCGCCGCTGGGAAGGCGAAAAGCCGAGGACCGGCATTTCCGCCGCCTCCCGCGAGGCGCGCTATAGGCTGCTGATGGAGATTGCCGACGAGACCGGCGCCGCCGCCATCCTCACCGGGCACACGCTCGACGACCAGGCGGAGACGGTCGCCATGCGCGCTGCCCGCAACGGCGGCGAGGACAATCCCGGCCTGGCGGGCATGGCGGCGGCGGTGCTTCTCGACCGCCGCCGATGGCTTCTCAGGCCTTTTCTCGCAACCCGTCGCGCCGACATCCGCGCCTTCCTGGCCAGGGAGCGGCAGGGCTGGATCGACGATCCCAGCAATCTCAACCCGTATTACGAGCGGGTGAGGGTGCGCGGCCGGCTTGCGGCCGAAGAGCGATTCGACGCGGTCCCGCTTGTCCGGGCCGCCGGGCGGCGGACGGCCCTGTCCGATGCGGCCGCGCAGTGCGTTCACGATCATGTGACGGTTCGCCACGGCGTGCTGGCCCGTCTCGCCCCGTCCGGCCTCGGGGGCGACCCGGCCATATGCCGGCACGCGCTGTCGCTCCTGGCGGCGGTCCTCGGGGGCAGGGCGCACGCGCTCGGCCGCGATAGCATAGGCCGGGTCATGGCCTTTCTCGACAGCGGCCAGCCGGGCCGCATCACGGCCGGGCGGGTCATCTTCGATCTCCGCCGCGAAGGGCTTTATCTGGCGCGCGAGAACCGTGGCCTGACGCCGCTGCATGTGGGGGCGGGAGAAACGGCCGTCTGGGACGGCCGATACCGGATCGCAAACGGCAGCGAGGTGGAAATCACGGTCGGTCCCGCCGCACCGGGCCGGGAGGAGGCGTCCACCCTGTTTCCCGATGTTCCGCCGGCGGTCGCCATGCGGGCGATGGCCGTGATGCCGTACGTGGAGGCGAACTCCCTCTTCTCTCCGGCGCCGGGCCGATCGCCCGCGGCCGGCCAGATCCGCATCGAACCCATGCTCGCGCCGTTCGACCGTTTTTTGCCGCAGTTCGACCTTAATCTCGGCTCCGAGTTTGCGGTTTTGCTCGGATGCGACGTTTTTCCCCCGATGCCGGTTAAGGATTCCGCGCGGAAAAGCTAGGCACATGCTCCGGTTCGCCTTGGCAATTACTTGCCGCAACCCTATGTTATGCAGCAAGCAAGACGGCCGCCGTGAGAAGCTGGCCGTCACAGTCCGGGGAGTTCAATGAACCCAAACTTTCGTAATATCGCCCTCTGGGTCATCATAGCCCTCTTGCTGGTCGCATTGTTCAGCATGTTCCAGACGGCGCCGACGCAGACCAACTCGCGTGAGGTTCCCTATTCGCAGTTCCTGCGCGATGTGGATTCGGGGCGGGTCAGGGATGTCGTCGTAACCGGCAACCGGGTGCTCGGCACCTATACGGAAAGCGGCTCAGGCTTTCAGACCTACTCGCCCGTCATCGACGATTCGCTGATGGAGAAACTGCAGGCCAAGAACGTGACCATCGTGGCCCGCCCGGAAACGGACGGGTCTTCCGGTTTCCTCAGCTATCTCGGCACGCTGCTGCCGATGCTGCTCATCCTCGGCGTCTGGCTGTTCTTCATGCGGCAGATGCAGGGCGGTTCGCGCGGCGCGATGGGTTTCGGCAAGTCCAAGGCCAAGCTGCTCACCGAGGCGCACGGCCGCGTGACGTTCGAGGACGTCGCCGGTGTCGACGAGGCCAAGCAGGACCTTGAGGAAATCGTCGAATTCCTGCGCGACCCGCAGAAGTTCCAGCGTCTCGGCGGCCGAATCCCGCGTGGCGTGCTGCTCGTCGGCCCTCCGGGCACCGGCAAGACCCTGCTCGCCCGTGCGATCGCAGGCGAAGCCAACGTGCCCTTCTTCACGATCTCCGGTTCCGATTTCGTCGAAATGTTCGTCGGCGTCGGCGCGAGCCGTGTCCGCGACATGTTCGAGCAGGCCAAGAAGAATGCGCCCTGCATCATCTTCATCGACGAAATCGACGCCGTCGGCCGCCATCGCGGCGCCGGTCTCGGCGGCGGCAACGACGAACGCGAGCAGACGCTGAACCAGCTGCTTGTCGAGATGGACGGTTTCGAGGCGAACGAAGGCATCATCCTGATCGCCGCGACCAACCGCCCGGACGTTCTCGACCCGGCGCTCCTGCGTCCCGGCCGTTTCGACCGTCAGGTCGTGGTGCCGAACCCGGATATCGTCGGCCGCGAGCGCATCCTCAAGGTGCATGCCCGCAACGTGCCGCTCGCCCCGAATGTCGACCTCAAGGTTCTCGCCCGCGGCACGCCCGGTTTCTCCGGCGCCGACCTGATGAACCTCGTCAACGAAGCCGCCCTGATGGCGGCGCGGCGCAACAAGCGCCTCGTCACCATGCAGGAATTCGAGGACGCCAAGGACAAGATCATGATGGGCGCGGAGCGCCGCTCCTCGGCCATGACCGAGGCGGAGAAGAAGCTCACCGCCTACCATGAGGCCGGCCACGCCATCACCGCGCTCAACGTGCCGGTGGCCGATCCGCTGCACAAGGCGACGATCATTCCGCGCGGCCGTGCGCTCGGCATGGTCATGCAGTTGCCGGAAGGCGACCGCTACTCGATGAGCTACAAGTGGATGGTGTCGCGCCTCGTCATCATGATGGGCGGCCGCGTCGCCGAGGAACTGACCTTCGGCAAGGAGAACATCACCTCCGGTGCTTCGTCGGATATCGAGCAGGCCACCAAGCTTGCCCGCGCCATGGTCACCCAGTGGGGCTTCTCCGACGTGCTCGGCCAGGTCGCTTATGGCGAGAACCAGCAGGAGGTCTTCCTCGGGCATTCGGTCTCCCAGTCGAAGAACGTTTCCGAGGCGACCGCCCAGAAGATCGACACCGAGGTCCGCCGCCTGATCGACGAGGCTTATACCGAAGCCCGCCGCATCCTGACCGAGAAGCACGACGAGTTCGTCGCGCTCGCCGAAGGCCTGCTCGAATACGAGACCCTGTCGGGCGAGGAGATCAAGGCGCTGCTCAGGGGCCAGAAGCCGTCCCGCGATCTCGGCGACGACGCGCCGCCGGCCCGCGGCTCGGCGGTTCCGAGCACGGGCGGTTCCAAGAAGGACGAGCCGAAGGGCGGCGAGCCCGAAAGTGGCCTAGAGCCGCAGCCGCACTGAGCGGTCGATCGTGAAGTTTAAAACCGCCGCGGAGCAATTCGCGGCGGTTTTTGTTTACCGATCTATTCCGCCAATACAGGCCTTCACCTTGTTGGTAACGGGATATAAGCGATTTTGACGCTAATTTACGTGCCGACGCATGCGAACTATGGCATGAGCCAAGCTTCCGGCCGGTTTGGCCGTCCAGGACAAAGGCAGGTTCGATTCCTGCGAAGACCGCGCCATGGAAGGCGCGATGACGAAGGAGCTTATATGACACGCCGCTATTTTGGCACCGATGGCATTCGCGGACAGTCCAACGTTTTCCCGATGACGCCTGACCTTGCGATGCGCGTCGGCATTGCCGTCGGCACGATCTTCCGCAATGGCAACCATCGCCACCGGGTGGTGATCGGCAAGGATACGCGCCTCTCCGGCTACATGCTGGAAAACGCCATGGTGGCGGGCTTCACCGCGGCCGGCCTCGACGTCTTCCTGCTCGGGCCGATCCCGACGCCGGCGGTCGCCATGCTCACCCGTTCGCTGCGTGCGGATGTGGGCGTGATGATCTCCGCCTCGCACAACCCGTATCAGGACAACGGCATCAAGCTTTTCGGCCCGGACGGCTACAAGCTTTCCGACGAACTCGAGGCGCAGATCGAGGATCTCCTCGACAAGGACATGAATTCGCAGCTTGCCAAGTCCGGCGATATCGGACGGGCGAAGCGCGTCGAAGGCGACATCTATCGCTATATCGAACACGTCAAGCGGACGCTGCCGCGCGATGTCACGCTGCACGGCCTGCGGGTGGCGATCGACTGCGCCAATGGCGCGGCCTACAAGGTGGCGCCGCTCGCTCTCTGGGAACTCGGCGCCGAGGTGGTGACGATCGGCAACGACCCGAACGGCACCAACATCAACCTCGACTGCGGCTCCACCAGCCCCGAAAGCCTGCAGCGGAAGGTGCATGAGGTGCGCGCCGATATCGGCATCGCGCTCGATGGCGACGCCGACCGCGTCATCATCGTCGACGAGCGCGGCGAGATCGTCGATGGCGACCAGCTGATGGCCGTGATCGCCGAAAGCTGGGCCGAGGACGAGAAGCTGAGGGGCGGCGGCATCGTCGCGACCATCATGTCCAATCTCGGGCTGGAACGCTTCCTGAAGGGCAGGGGGCTTGACCTCCATCGCACCAAGGTCGGCGACCGCTACGTGGTGGAGCACATGCGCCATCACGATTTCAACGTCGGCGGCGAGCAGTCCGGCCATATCGTGCTTTCCGATTTCGGCACGACGGGCGACGGCCTCGTGGCCGCCTTGCAGATTCTGGCGCGGGTCAAGCGTCTTGGCCGTCCGGTCAGCGAGGTCTGCCGCCGATTCGATCCGGTGCCCCAGCTCCTGAAGAATGTCCGCTTCTCGGGCGGCAAGCCGCTTGAGGACGGTGTCGTGCGCCAGGCGATCGCCGATGCGGAAGCTGAGCTCTCCACCAGAGGACGCCTCGTCATCCGTCCCTCGGGCACCGAACCGCTGATCCGCGTGATGGCGGAAGGCGACGACCGGGCGCAGATCGAGCGCATCGTCGAGGGCCTCGTCGGCATCATCGCCAATGTGCGCAGCGCCGCCGCCTGACCATTGCGGCCTTATGCCCAGCAAGAAGCCGGCACGCGATGCCGGCTTTTTCGTTCAGGTTGTCTTCCTATCGCGCTCAGCCGAGTTCCTCAGCGAGCCCGATGAGAAGCCCTTCAGGCCCGCGGATGTAGCAGAGCCGATACGCGTCCTCATACCGGACGACTTCGCCTACGAGCTCGCCGCCGCGCGTGCGGAGCCTCCCAAGCGTGTCGTCGATGTCGTCCACTGCGAACATGACGCGGAGGTAGCCGAGTGCGTTGACCGGGGCGTTCCGGTGGTCTGCGACGACAGGCGGCGTGAGGAAGCGGGAGAGTTCGAGCCGGCCGTGGCCGTCCGGCGTGCGCATCATGGCGATCTCGACATGCTGATCGCCCAGTCCCGTGACCCGTCCGGCCCATTCTCCTTCGATCGTGGCCCGTCCTTCCAGTTCGAGGCCGAGTTCGCGAAAGAAATCGATCGCCGCCGTGAGGTCCTCGACGACGATTCCTACATTGTCCATCCGCTTGAGCGCCATGTTTTCAATCTCCGGGGTGTGGTTCCAATCGACGAGGCGTCGCCTCGTCTCACACAGGACGTTTGAGGCACCGCAACACCGACAGCCATCCACGCCCCTATCGGACGCTTGAAACATGGAGCGTCTCAAGCCGCCACCCCGTGTTCAAACGTTTTTTCAGCTTGCCCATCTCGTGGGCGTCGCCGCGGATACGGGCGCTTCGACATCCGCCGTGGCGCGCATCCATGTCCGGCCCGTCGTGGGATGGAAGGTGACCCAGCGGGCAAGATCGTCGCCCAGGCTTTCCTCCACCAGCCGGATGCCTTCGCTGAGGAGAAACCGCTTGGCGAAGGCGGCGTTCCGCGCGCCGATCCGGGGGCCTCCGAAGGCTCTCATGCGGCCGCCGTAGAGCTTTGCCTCAAGGCGCCGCCGCTCCGCTCCGCACCGGCACAGGTCGTCGACCAGCACCCGCAAGGCGACATCGCCATAGCGCATTTCCCGGTCGGCGGTCTCCAGGAGGCCGCCGGTCGGCAGGATGAAATGGTTCATTCCGCCGACGGAGGCGACGGGGTCGTAGATGCAGGCGGACACGCATGAGCCCAGAATGGTGACGAGAACCGTGTTGGGGTCGGTCGAAACGGTGGATTGGCCGCCGAGGATATGAATGGACTGGAGGTTCATAATGTCCTTCAAACAGAAAATTCGATCAAGCTAAATTAGCATAATTCGGATTCATGAAGGCGGCGAGCATCGCCGGGGCACCAACAATGAGTGGTAATAAATGCGGTTTACCGCGCTTTCGTAACTTCCGGTGGTGTTTTGTCCCATGCGGAAACAGCCCTTCGGCTTGGCGGCCGCAGGGGAGGCGGCCGCAGGGGGGCGGGCGCAAGGAAGGGCCGGCAGAAAGCCGGGTTCAGGGCCGGGCGGGGCCTTTCAGCGAGAAATAGACGAAAGCCACCACGAAGAAGGCGGCGATGCCGAGGCCGATCAGGAGGCGCTTGAGCCAGGGCGGCGTCTGCCGCGGCGGCTTCGGTTTCGGCGGGCGCTGGAACTTGATGACATTGTCGGACATATCGCCTTCATTAAAGGTTGCCGAAGCGTTTGCCAATGGAAGCGCCGCGCCGGGCCACGGTTACTTGGATCAGGACAAGCCTTAATCCATATTCTCAGCCGCAATTATGGAAAACATGCGGTAAACAAGCATGGTTAAGCGGCGCTTAACCTTTCTTCTCCATTATCGATTGCGGATCAACCCGGTGGCTGCGCGCTTTGCGCGCCATACGCGATACGAGCTTTGGAGATGAAGCCATGAGAAAGTGCTTGGCCGGCGTATTCGCGCTGGCGCTGACGGCGAGCACCGCCAATTCCGCCGATCTTTACCAGCCGCAGCCGGAGCCGATCGCGGACGCTCCGGAAGTGACCGTGCAGGAGGCGACCGGCTGGTATCTGCGCGGCGATGTGGGCTATTCCTTCAACAAGATGCGCGGAGCCGAATATTTCCAGGGCTCCAACAACACGCTGGTCGATTTCGACCGGGCATCGCTGAAGGACAGTTTCCTGCTCGGCGGCGGCGTCGGTTACCAGATCAACAACTACCTGCGCACCGACCTCACCTTCGACTACCTGACTTCGGCCGATTTCCGCGGCGGCACGACCGGCCTGTGCGGCGGCGTCACCTGTACGTCGAACGACAAGTCCTACCTGCATGCCTATTCGCTGATGGCCAACGTCTATGTCGACCTCGGCACCTACGGCTATATCACGCCCTATGTGGGCGGCGGCGTCGGCGGCACCTATGTCAAGTGGGGCAAGCTGCGCAACACCATCTGCGACGACCCGAACGTGCCGGGCTGCTACACGACCGAACACGGCGGCGAAAAGAGCTGGCGCTTCACCTATGCCCTCATGGCGGGCGCATCGATCGACATCACCTGCAACCTCAAGGCCGATGTCGGCTATCGCTTCCGTCACGTCCTCGGCGGCGACATGTTCGGCTACAACCTCGGCGGCGGTCCGGGCGAGGACAAGGGCTTCTACACGCACGAAGCCCGGGTCGGCGCGCGCTACATCTTCGGCGGCTGCGAAACCCCGCCGGCCTACGAGCCGCCGCCGGAGCCGATCGTCTACAAGTAAGCCTTCCGCCATCTCCATGCGAAAGCCGTCCCTCGGGGCGGCTTTTTGCGTTCGGAGCGGGGCTCCGGCTTTCCCGGGTGGCGAAGGGTGACGCCTGCGGCAGAAATTTATCGGAAAGCGACATCGGCCGCTTGACTGTGAAGGCGGAGAGGCATATCCACAGCGGCGGGACACTCCTCCCCAACGAGGAGCCATCTATCTGGAAGGGTAGCCATATGGCCGATGCCGCAAAGCCGGACGTACGTCCGAACAATTCCCATTTTTCTTCTGGCCCTTGCTCGAAGCGCCCCGGTTGGACGCTCGAAGCGCTTTCCGATGCTCCGCTCGGTCGTTCGCACCGCGCCAAGGTCGGCAAGGCGAAGCTGAAAGAGGCCATCGATCTTACCCGTGAAATCCTGAACGTACCGGCGGATTACCGCATCGGCATCGTGCCGGCATCCGACACCGGCGCCGTCGAAATGGCGCTCTGGTCGCTGCTCGGCGAGCGCGGCGTCGACATGCTGGCCTGGGAAAGCTTCGGCGCCGGCTGGGTCACCGACGTCGTCAAGCAGCTGAAGCTCAAGGACGTCCGCAAGTTCGAGGCCGATTACGGCCTCCTTCCGAACCTCGCCGAAGTCGATTTCGACCGCGACGTGGTCTTCACCTGGAACGGCACGACTTCGGGCGTGCGCGTCCCGAACGCCGATTTCATCCCGGACGACCGCAAGGGCCTGACCATTTGCGACGCGACGTCGGCGGCCTTCGCGCAGGACATGGACTTCTCCAAGCTCGACGTCGTCACCTTCTCCTGGCAGAAGGTGCTGGGCGGCGAGGGCGGCCATGGCATGCTGATCCTGTCGCCGCGCGCCGTCGAGCGCCTGGAGACCTACGTTCCGGCCTGGCCGCTGCCGAAGATCTTCCGCATGACCAAGGGCGGCAAGGTCACCGAGGGCCTGTTCACCGGTGAAACGATCAACACGCCGTCCATGCTCTGCGTCGAGGATTATATCGATGCGCTGAAATGGGCGAAGTCGATCGGCGGCCTCAAGGCCCTGATGGCCCGTGCCGACGCCAATGCCAAGGTGATCTTCGATTTCGTCGCGGCCAATGACTGGATCGCCAATCTCGCCGTCGATCCGGCGACGCGGTCCAACACGTCGGTCTGCCTCAGGATCGCCGATGCGGACGTCGCCGCGCTCGATGACGACGCCCAGGCCGCTTTCGCCAAGGGCGTGGTCGCCATCCTCGAAAAGGAAGGCGTGGCGCTCGATGTCGGCGCCTATCGCGATGCCCCGTCCGGCCTGCGCATCTGGGCCGGCGCGACGATCGACGAAGCCGACATGAAGGCTCTCATGCCGTGGCTGACCTACGCCTTCGAGACGCAGAAGGCTGCGCTCGCCAAGGCCGCCGCGTAAAGATCGCATTCCGGCTCCGCCCGAAAGGCGGAGCCCGTTCCTCACCCAAGACAGAACCTTCCTCAAGGAGCCCGCATCCATGGCACCTCGCGTTCTCGTATCCGACGAACTCTCGGAAACCGCCGTCCAGATCTTCCGCGATCGCGGCGTCGAAGTCGACTTCCAGCCGAAGCTCGGCAAGGACAAGGACAAGCTCGCCGAGATCATCGGCAATTACGACGGTCTTGCGATCCGTTCCGCCACCAAGGCGACGGAGAAGCTGATCGCCGCCGCGACCAATCTCAAGGTCATCGGCCGCGCCGGCATCGGCGTCGACAACGTCGATATCCCGGCCGCTTCGCGCCGCGGTATCATCGTCATGAACACGCCGTTCGGCAATTCCATCACCACGGCCGAGCACGCGATCGCGCTGATGTTCGCCGTCGCCCGCCAGCTTCCGGCGGCCGATAGCTCGACCCAGGCGGGCAAGTGGGAAAAGTCGCGCTTCATGGGCGTCGAGATCACCGGCAAGACGCTCGGCGTCATCGGCGCCGGCAATATCGGCTCGATCGTCTGCAAGAAGGCCATCGGCCTCGGCATGCATGTGCTCGCCTATGATCCGTTCCTTTCCAAGGAGCGCGCCGAAGAAATGGGCGTCACCAAGGTCGAGCTCGACGAGCTGCTGGCCCGCGCCGATTTCATCACGCTGCATGTGCCGCTGACCGACAAGACCCGCAACATCCTGGATGCGGCGGCCCTTGCCAGGACGAAGAAGGGCGTGCGCATCATCAACTGCGCCCGCGGCGGCCTTGTCGACGAGGCGGCACTTGCCGAAGCCATCAAGTCCGGCCATGTCGCCGGCGCCGGTTTCGACGTCTTCGAGGTCGAGCCCGCCACGGAAAGCCCGCTCTTCGGGCTCGACAACGTCGTCTGCACGCCGCATCTCGGCGCGTCCACGACGGAAGCGCAGGAAAACGTCGCCCTGCAGGTCGCCGAGCAGATGTCGGACTACCTGGTGAGGGGAGCCGTCTCCAACGCCATCAACATGCCGTCGATCACGGCGGAGGAAGCGCCGATCCTGAAGCCCTTCATCCGCCTCGCGGACGTGCTCGGCGCCTTCGTCGGCCAGGTCACGGAAAGCCCGATCAAGGAAATCGAGATCCTCTACGACGGCGTCACGGCGACGATGAATACCAAGGCGCTGACGAGCGCGCTTCTTGCCGGCCTCATCCGCAACCAGGTCGCCGACGTGAACATGGTTTCGGCGCCGATCATGATCAAGGAAAAGGGCGTCGTCCTTTCCGAGGTCAAGCGCGACAAGACGGGCGTCTATGACGGCTACATCAAGCTGACGGTCACCACGGAAAACCAGACCCGTTCGATCGCCGGCACGGTGTTCTCCGACGGCAAGCCGCGCTTCATCCAGATCAAGGGCATCAACATGGATGCGGATGTCGGCGCCAACATGATCTACATCGCCAACACCGACGTTCCGGGCATGATCGGCTTCATGGGCACGACGCTGGGCAATGCGGGCGTCAACATCGCCAACTTCCAGCTCGGCCGCGACAAGCAGGGCGGCGATGCGATCGCGCTGCTTTATGTCGATGGCCCGATTGCCGCCGACGTGCTGTCGAAGCTGACCGCCAACCCGGCCATCCGTCAGGCAAAGCCGCTCGTCTTCAACGTCGATTGAGGCATCCGCCTTCCCCTCCGGGGAAAGTGCGCTGTTCGCGCGCCTGCGACGGCAGGGATGTTTCCTCCCAAGGACCAGGGGCCCGGTGCAATGCGCCGAGCCCCTGTTTTTTTGCGAAGCCGTCGCCAATCGCGCGCCCTTCAATCCCTTGGGTTGTATTGAAGGGGCTTGGCTCCCCTTTTGAAGTCCGTTATCTACTTCAACGCGAAAATTTGCGTGCGGCCCTAAAATTCTGCGGTCGGCATCGCCATATCCACTGCAAAGACTGCATTCCGCAGTCGTGAGGAGAAGATGATGTTATCCAAGCTTCGGCGTTTCCAGAAACTGTTCGCGATCCTTGCGGTCGGCATGGCGGTTTCGTTGACAGCCGTTGACATGGCCGAGGCGCGCCGCGCCGGCAGCGGCGGTTTTGGCAGCCGCGGCACGCGCACCTATTCGGCTCCCCCGACCACCAGTACGGCCCCGGGGCCCGCAACGGGCATCAACCGTTCGATGACGCCGAATACGCAGCAGAACGCGACGAGCCCGCAGACGGGTCTTGGCCAGCAGGCAGCCCAGCCGCCGCGCCGCGGCCTGTTCGGCGGCATGGCCGGCGGCCTTCTCGGCGGTCTCGCCCTTGGCGGCCTGATCGGCATGATGATGGGCACGGGCTTCGGCGGCATGGCGGGTTTCCTCGGCATGCTCCTGCAGATCGCGCTGATCGCCGGCCTTGCCATGCTTGCCTTCCGCCTTTTGGCACGCCGCCAGCAGCCGGCCGGCCCGTCCGGCGGCTACGGCCAGCAGCAGCGCAACGCCTACGAGGCGCCGCAACAGAACCAGTCGGGCTTCCAGATTCCGAAGATCGGCGGTGGGGCCGCGGCCGGCGGCTATGCCGCCGCTCCGCGTCAGGCCGGGCCCGACACCGACGAAATCGGCATCACCAACCGCGACCTCGGTCAGTTCGAGAAGATGCTGACCGAAGTGCAGGCCGCCTACGCGGCGGAGGACTATGCGAAGCTGCGCAGTCTCACGACGCCGGAAGCCATGTCCTATCTGGCCGAGGAACTGGGCGAGAACGCCACCAACGGCCTCAAGAACGAGGTCAGGGACGTGAAACTGCTGCAGGGCGACCTTGCGGAAGCCTGGCGTGAAAACGGCCAGGAATATGCGACCGTCGCGATGCGCTATTCCAGCGTCGATTATATGAGCGACCGGCAGACCGGCGCCGTCGCGGAAGGCGACCCGAGCAAGGTGAGCGAGACCGTCGAGGTCTGGACCTTCGTCCGCAAGCCGGCCAACGACTGGAAGCTTTCGGCGATCCAGGCCGCCGCCTAGTCGTTCAGGAGCGCGAGGGTCTTGTCGTCGCGCTCGCCATGATAAAATTGCTCGAGGGCTCGCTCGAAAGGCGAGCCCTTTTTGCTGGCCGCTTCGAACATCGTCATCGAACTCCTGAACTTCATGTCGTCCGGGGAGCCGAGAATGTCATGCGCCGAAAGGTTCTTGTGGGAAAGCACGGCCTCCGTGCAGTCCATGAGCCGGCCGGCGAGCAGCGGGTGGTGAAGATAGGCCTCAGCCTCCGCCTTCGAGCTGATTGCAAAACGCTGCGACATGATCGAAAAACCGAGCCCCGCGACCTGCGGAAAGATGTACCATATCCAGTGGGTACGTTTCCTGCCATCCCGCAATTCATCGATGACCCGCTGGTAGACGGGCGCCTGCGCATCGACAAAGCGCATGAGATCGAATGCCATCGGAACTCCGCCCTGTTTCTCTGCTTCGGTCACCCCGCCTCATGAAGCCCTGCAAACATGATATTTTTGCGGCCGTTCATTTCTATATTTCATTGCGGTGAGTTTTGTTCGAATTCGTCGGTTGTATTTCCGAGGCGTGTCGAAGTGGCATGTTCCGAAATGCTTCAATTGTGACGAAACTGGAGCAAGATATTCTTTCTGTTGTTGAATTCCGGCGCGCAAACGATTGCAAATTAACATTTGTTAGCTATGGTGAATTTACGTTTGTGGCGACGGATGAAACCGATTAGCGTCCGACTCAGGGGCGCGGTTGAGATCTGGTGATGTCGGCATTCGAAAATCTGTTGCCTCTGATTCTTTTCTTTCTGGCTGTCTTCTTCTTTTTTCGCTGGGTCGTTCACGACATGAACCGCGGTTCGGACGGGTGAGCGGGTTGTCGGACGGGGACGATTTGGCCCCTCTCCGGAAGATCCGCGCTTTTCCTTTCGGCTAAGATACTGATTTCCTTCTTCTGCCGTGGAGGGTGCGACGGGCGATGCGTTGCGCGTCATCCCCGGCCTTTCCGTCGGTGTCTACAATCCCTGTGTTCCGTTTCGGCTGCCCCGGTCAAGCATCGCCGGCGAGACGGGACCGGTGCCCTGGTGAACCGCCGTCGATGCAGGCGGGCCGTCAGGGGCTGCGCAGAAAATGGTCCCCCTCCCGCCGCGCGGG